>CAMCTE010000079.1 GCA_945878385.1 Azohydromonas lata NBRC 102462
GCTGGCACCGGCCACGGCCACGCGAATGGGGCTGCTGCCCAGGCCAGGCGCCGCCATCAGCGTGGCTCCAGTGGCGGGTAGTTGCGTGCAGGGCCCTGCGGCTGGGCCGCACTGGTGGTTTCTGCGCGCACCGGCAGCGGCAACTTGCCGCGCTGTTCGGCGGTGAGCTCCAGGTTCGGCACCTTCGGGGCTGCCGCTCGGCGGTCCACCATGCCCGCCACGAATTCATGCTCCGTAGGCAGGTCGGGCGCGCTGATGCGCTCGACCACCCCGTCCTTGAAGTGGATGGACACGGCCAATCGGGTTGGCGTGCCCGCACTGCCCACGCGGTTGCTCACGAACAGGAAATCCCAGCGCTGCGCGTGAAACACATCGGTGAGCATGGGGCTGCCCAAGACATCGCGCACCTGCTCGCGCGGCATGCCAGGCTTGACCTGGGCCATCTGCTCGCGGGTGACCACATTGCCCTGCTGGATGTCGACCCGGTAGGGGGTCAGACGCTCCAAATAGCCCGGGGTGCGCACGGCGATGAGGTCGGCGCGCCAGGCGCAACCGCTTGAGGCCAGTACGCTGGCCAAGGCACACATCAAGGCACACATGGCCACGGGCCTGAAATGGATGGAAGGCATCGGTCTTGCGCCCGGCGGGTCGGGCACTGGCTATGATGAACCCATTCTAGTGGCCCGCCCCCGGCGCGGCCGCCCCCCTCGAAGAGGGCGCCCATGACGAATGCCGACGAACTCAAGAGCAGCGGCCTGAAGGCCACCCTGCCCCGCATCAAGATCCTGGAAATCTTCCAGAAGACTTCCCTGCGCCACATGACGGCCGAGGATGTCTACCGCGCCCTGCTGGCCGAACAGGCCGACATCGGCCTGGCCACCGTGTACCGGGTGCTGATGCAATTCGAACAGGCTGGCCTGCTCAGCCGCAGCAACTTCGAGAGCGGCAAGTCGGTGTTCGAACTCAACCAGGGCCAACACCACGACCACCTGGTGTGCCTGACCTGCGGCCGGGTGGAAGAGTTCTACGACCCGGCCATCGAGGCGCGCCAACGGGCCGTGGCGCGGGAGCGCGGCTTTGAACTGGCCGACCACAGCCTGGCCCTTTATGCCGAATGCGTGAAGCCGCAGTGCCCCCATCGCCGCGGGTAACCCTCTCGGGTGCCCTGGGCCACCGGGCGCGATTCAGTCGTCTTCGCCGCTTTCCATCGCCGCCTGATGGCGGCTGAGAAATTCCTGGTAGGTGTCGATGCCGCGCAACTGCAGGATGGTGTTGCGCACAGCCGCTTCCACCAGCACCGCCAGGTTGCGGCCTGCGTCCACCGCAATTACGACCTTGCGCACCGGCAGGCCCAGGATGTCTTCGTACAGGGGCTCGTGCGGCAGGCGCTCGAATTCGCGCTCCATGGTTTCGCGGCGCACCAGGTGCACGATCAACTTCAGGCGCATCTTGCGCCGCACCGCGGTTTCACCAAAGATGGCCTTGATGTCCAGCAGGCCGATGCCACGCACCTCCATGAGGTTCATCAACAGCGTGGGGCAGCGGCCCTCGATGGCCGTTTGCGACACGCGAAACAGGTCCACCGCATCGTCGGCCACCAGGCCATGGCCGCGTGAAATGAGCTCCAGCCCCAATTCGCTCTTGCCCAGGCCCGATTCGCCGGTGAGCAGTACGCCCAGGCCCAGGATGTCCATGAACACACCGTGGCGTGTGGTGCGCTCGGCCAGCAGTTGGCCCAGGTAGGCTCGCAATACATCGATCACATGGCCGGCCGAGCTGTTCGTCTGAAACAGCGGTATTTCAGCCCGGTCGCACATGGCCACCAAGCGGTCCGGCGGCGTTTGCCCGTCGGCCACCACCAGCACCGGGGGCTCCAGGGTGACGATGCGTGAGATGCGGCGCTCGGCCACCTCGGCCGAGGGATGGCTGAGGTAGGCCACTTCGCGCTCGCCCACCAACTGCACCCGGTAGGGATGGATGTAGTTCAGGTAGCCGATCAGGTCGGCCGCTGAGCGCGCTTGCGCGATGGCCGACTCGGCGAAATGGCGTTCGGGGTGGGCGTGGCCGGCCACCCACTCCCAGCGCAGCGTGTCGCGGTGTTCTTCGAACAGCGCCTCGGCACTGAGCAGCGCGTGCCGTCGGCGGGTCGACTGGCGCTCCGGGAGGTTCAAGCCACCGACTTCAAAGGTTGCCACTCAGCGATCAGCCGGTGCACGGTGGCCGCCTCCGGCTCCGTCTTCAGGCGCTCGCGCAAGGTGCGGTCGCTGAGCAATTCGGCAATCTCCGACAGGATTTCCAGATGCCGCTGCGTGGCGGCTTCCGGCACCAACAGCACGATGAGCAGGCTCACCGGTTCGTCATCAGGCGCATCGAAGGCAATGGGCTCGCGCACGCGTATGACCGCAGCCATCGGGTTTTTCAGCCCCTTGATGCGCCCATGCGGAATGGCCACCCCGTGTCCCAGACCGGTGGAGCCCAGGCGCTCGCGGGCGAACAGGTTGTCGCTGACGGTGGCCCGCGGGATGGACTGCAGGTTCTCGAACAACAGCCCGGCGTGCTCGAAGACGCGCTTCTTGCTGGTGACGTCCACTTCCACCAGCACATGGGCCGGAGGCAGGATGGCGGCGAGTCGGTTCATGGCGCGTCTGATGTGAGCTGCTGATTATAGAAATCACCCAAGCCCGTGGGAGGGAACGCCACTGGGGCGTTTGCTCTAAAGCCGGAAACGAGTGTGACGCATCGACATCGTCAGCGTGCCGCAGGAAGCTGACAACCCGCCGACACGAAGGGTGAAAGTGAGAAGGGGTGGCATTCGCCACCCCTTCAGACCCGCCAGGCGGGTCAAGGCCCACGCCCGTCAGCCGTTGAGGGACAGACTGCGTTTGGGTGAATCGTGGTGGTGGTCCTGCACCCGGTCTTTGTGGCGCACAACCTGCCGGTCCAACTTGTCCATGAGCTGGTCGATGGCAGCGTAGAGGTCCTCGTGGCTCTGTTCGACAAAGATATCGCGGCCCTTGACATGCAGCGTGACTTCCGCCTTCTGACGCTGCTCCTTTTCCTTTTTCTTTTCCACGCTCAGGATCACATTGACATCGACCACCTGATCAAAGTGGCGCGTGACGCGATCGAGCTTGTTGAGGACGTACTCGCGCAAGGCGGGTGTGACATCCAGGTGATGGCCGCTGATCGTCAGGTTCATCCGGACCTCCTTCCAAGAGGGTTGCAACGATGGAACAAGGGGCGTCGTTCCTGCCAATCGACCGCAGCATGTCAGCCCGATGTCAGATTCAGTGTGCTCCCGAAAAATCGGCTTGGCAAGGGCAAAAGGTCTCAACTTCAGAAACTGCGCCGGTCTGCCGATATCCCCCTCACGAAGGCGTGCAACGGGCTCGACACCCCTCCCGACCGGGCACGGCTTCGTGACTTTTGACCTCGCCCACCCCGGCGCGCGATGAAACACTCAAAACGCGATCATGCACACCACGCTTGTTGAACTTCTGGAAAACATGAAGCCCGGTCTCCTGTGGGTGAACCGGGAGGGAAGTGTGCGCTATGCGAACGCTGACGCCACCGAGCGCACTGGGCTGGCCCAGGGTCGACGCATCTTCGAACCCGCTTTGCAGCGGGCGGTGGCCGCAGCAGGTACCGGCCAGGGCCCGGCCACGGTCCATTTCAGCGGCATTCCCTCTGATTTCGGCGCGGTGGCCCCCACGCTGGAATGCCGCGTGCTGCCGGGCTTTGCCAAGGACGACGCCTTCGTGCTGATCGCGCCCGATCCTTCCAAAGACAAGGATGTGGCCTTTGACAACCTGATGCAGGTGCTCAAGACCGACCTGGGCGACCCCCTGCGCGAGGCCCAGTCACGGCTCAACCGAGTGCGCGAATCGCGCGACGGCGGCGAGCGCGGGGAGGTGGACGAACTCTTTGACGGCGTGGCCGAACTGGTGTCCTTGCTTGACCGCGTGTCCGACCTGGCCGCCATCTGGGGCAGCGGCGCCTTGCTGGACAACGACCGCATCGAACTGTGGGACCTGCTCATGAAGGCCTGGTCACGGGCCGAGCCGCTGGCCCTGTCGCGCGGGGTCACCGTCACCTTCAAGTCCCAAGTGCCCAACGAACAGTTGCCGGCCATGTACGGCAGCGAACACTGGCTGATGAAGGTGTTCCAGGAATGCATCGGCGCGGCCGTGCGCTCCACCCGCACTGGCGCCACGCTGACCATTGAACACAAGCAGATGGGCCCGCGCGCGCTCATCATCTTCCGCGACAGCGGCGTCTTCGCCGCCAATGTGCCGGGTGCGGAAGCCTTGCCCCGCACCGGCCAGCGCCACCGCGGGCGCACCGACATGAAAGGCAGGGACTACATCGGCCTGCGCCTGGCCCGTCAAATCGTGGCCCTGCACGGCGGCGCGCTGCGGGAGGAGAATGAGGCGGGTGTGCGCAATTTCCTCATCGACCTGCCCACCGGAGCGCCTCACCGCACCGAGCAGGGTCAACTGGACATTGCGCAGGCCCAGCGCTATGCCAAGGACCTGGCCGCCCTCATGGCCCGGGCCCGCAAGCGCCCTGCAACCCCGGCGGCTCCCGCAGCCGCACCGACCGCCACACCTTGACGGACCATCATGAAAAGCATTCTCATCGTTGAAGACCAGCCCGACATCCGCAAGCTCATCCGGATGACTCTGGAGTTCGAACCCTACGACGTGCATGAGGCCAGCGATGGTGTCAGCGGCCTGCGCGTGGCCGGCGAAGTCAAGCCCGACCTGATGCTGCTGGATGTGATGATGCCCGGCGAACTCGACGGCCTGCAGGTCTGCAAGAAGATCAAGACCGACCCCGAACTGCGCAGCATCCGCGTGATCCTGTTGACGGCCCGCGGACAGGCCCGAGACCTGGACGCCGGCAGGGAAGCCGGGGCCGACGAATACCTGGTCAAGCCCTTCAGCCCGCTGCAGTTGATTGAAACCATCGAGAAGCTGTTGGCCGAAGCCTGAAGCAGCCATCGCCCGAACCGCCGACGCCAAGGGTCCCCATGTCAGAACGCTCTCCTTCCGCCCCGACCCTTCCCGTCACACCAGTCCCCGTGAGCGCGGGCCCCGCGGTGGTGGCCGCCGGGCTGGCCAGCCTGGTGCTGTGCCTGCTGGGATTGGGGCTGGCGCATCTGTGGTGGCCGGCCGATGATGCAGGCAACGCCCTCATCCGTGAACTCTTCACCGCCCTGTTCTGCGGCCTGAGCATCACCTCGGCCTGCACCTGGGCCGCGCGGCGTGTGGGGCTGCGCTCGGCCCACTTTGCTTCCGACGCCACTTTGCAGGCCGGTGCCGCTCCCATCGTGGCCTCGCCCTTCGCAGCACCCGCAGCCGTTGCGAAGCCTGCGGCCGTCGCCAGCGCCCGGCCAAGCGAACCGGCCGACTCCAGCGTGGAACTCTGGGACGACGCTGGAGAAGCACCCGCGGCGACTGCCAACACAGCCAACACCGCCCATCTGCGCACCAGTTCCGAAGCCACTGCTGCTGTGAGCCCCGCGCCCAGCAGCCAGATCGAGCAAAGCCGCACCCTGGCCATTCTGAACGCCACGCCGGATGTGATCGTGGGGCTCAATGCCGATGGGCGCATTGCCCTGTGCAATCCGGCGCTGGGCAGCGTTTTCGGCTTCACCACCGAAGAGGTGATGGGACAGCCCATCCGCCACCTGGTGCCATCGCTGGACGATGAGGCCGTGGAGCGCCTGACGCGCGAAGGCATGTTCATCCGGTCCACCAATGCCCATGTGGCGCGGCTGGAAGCCAATGCACGACGGCACGACGGCACCGAGTTCCCGGCCGAAGTGTCGGTGGCGCGGGTGGAAACCGAGCACGGAGCGTTGTATGCCTTGGTGCTGCGCGACCTGACCGAACAGCGCATGGCCAATGAAATGCTGGGCCTGTACAACCGCGCGCTGGAATGCGCCACCAACGCGATGGTGATCTCTGACATGCGGCTGCCCAACCAGCCGGTGTTCTATGCCAACCCGGCCTTTGAGCGAATCACGGGCTATTCGCTGATGGAAACCATCGGCCAGAACCTCAAGATGCTGCAGGGCCAGGACGATGCGCAGCCGGAGATGGCCGTGCTCGAACGCGCCCAGCGGGCCGGGGATTCGGCCAGCGTGGTGATCCGCAGCTACCGCAAGGACGGCTCGCTGTTCTTCAACGAGGTATCGATCGCGCCGGTAAAGGCCGAGGACGGGTCGGTACCGCACTATGTAGGCGTGATGTCGGATGTGACCGAGCGGGAGCGTTCCCGCATGGCGCTGGCCGAGCGCAATGCGCGCCTGAACGCCGTGTTCGATCTGAGCCCCGACGGCTTCGTGGTGTTCGACCGCGAGGGCGAACTGGTCTATTCGAATGCCGCCTTCCGCGAAATGACGGGATGGCGCACCCAGACCACCGCGCAGATGACCATCTCCGAGTTTGACGCGGCCTTCGCACCCATGTGCGACCCGGTGCTGCCCTACCGCAGCGTGGCGCAGTCGCTCACCGAATTCAATGGCGCGGTGGCCACCCCGGAAGTGATCCGTCTGGTGCAGCCCTCGCACCGCGCGCTGGCGCGCCTGGTTCGCCACAATGTGGACGGCCGAGGTGAATCCATCCTCTACCTGCGCGATGTGACGCAGGAAACCGAGGTGGACCGCATGAAGACCGAGTTCCTGTCCACCGCCGCCCATGAATTGCGCACGCCCATGGTCAGCATCTTCGGCTTCACCGAACTGCTGCTCAACCGCCCGGTGCCCGACGGCAAGAAGCGCGACCTGCTGGAGACCATCCACCGCCAGTCCTCGATCCTGATCAATATGGTCAACGAACTGTTGGACTTGGCCCGTATCGAAGCCCGTGCAGGCAAGGACATGAAGCGCCAGGCGCTTCAGATTGGGCCGATGATTGAGCAGACGGTGGCGGCCATCATGGTCTCGGGCGACCACCGCAAGGTGGTGGTGGACATGACGCATGGCGAGGTCGAACTCAATGTCGACCGCGAAAAGACGATGCAGGCCCTGACCAACATCCTGTCCAACGCCTACAAGTATTCACCCGCCGGCGGGGAGATCCGCCTGAGCACCATCACCGGCCGTCTGCGCGAGCAACCGGCCCTGGGCATCCGGGTGCAGGACCAAGGCATCGGCATGACCGCGGCCCAACAGGCCCGCGTGTTCGAACGCTTCTACCGCGCCGACCCTTCGGGCAACATCCCGGGCACCGGCCTGGGCATGAGCCTCGTGAAGGAAATCGCCGAGCTGCAGGGCGGGCAGGTCGAAATCCAAAGCGAATTCGGCAAGGGCACCGCGGTCACGCTGTGGTTTCCCATGGCCCCGGCCATCGCAGCGGCACCCGGGGCCAGCCGCGCCCCCTCGCAGTGACATAATCCTGCGCAAGCGAACTACCGGAGCCACGCTTGGACCCCAGTCACCCTTGGTGACCGTCCCCTGCGCTGCAGCCGTGCGGTGCCTTTGGTGGCGCCCCGGCACCTGTTGAGCCTCAGGCCCAACACCCACACCCGCGCGGGGCTGACGGAATTTCACTTCCCTCACAACCCCGGCCGCGTGCGGCACGCCCCACAGGGCACTGCACCCACTCGGCACAGCAAAGACGCGGCGCATGCTCAATGTGTTCACGCTGGACAACGGCGGCCAACGAGGCCGGCTGCTGCAGCAGGAAATCCACGGACCCGAAGACCTGGTGCGCCTGGCGCCCATCTGGGTCGACCTTGAATCGCCCACGGAACCGGAAAAGGCCTGGGTGTCGGCCCGGTTCGGCCTGACGATTCCCGAAGACGCCGTGGACGACGACATCGAGGAGTCGGCCCGCTTCTACGAGGAAGACAACGGCGAACTGCACATCCGCTCGGACTTTCTGGTGGACGACACCGATGGGCCGCGCAATGTGCGGGTGGCCTTCATCGTGCGGGCCGGGGTGCTGTTTTCGATCCGAAACGAAGAAATTCCCGTGTTCCGGTTGCTGCGTCTGCGCGCACGGCGCACGCCCTCTTTGATCGAGGACGCCAAGGACGTGCTGCTCAAGCTCTATGACGCCGATGCCGAATACTCCGCCGACACGTTGGAGGGCATCTACGACCGGCTGGAGCAGGTCAGCGCCCGCGTGCTCAAACAGGATGTGAACGACGAAACCGCGGCGCAGGTGCTGTCGGCCATTGCGCGCGAGGAAGACCTGAACGGCCGCATCCGCCGCAATGTGATGGACACGCGGCGTGCGGTGAGCTTCATGATGCGAAGCCGCATGCTGGGCTCCGAGCAATTCGAGGAAGCGCGGCAGATCCTTCGCGACATCGACTCGCTGGATTCGCACACCGCTTTCCTGTTCGACAAGATCAACTTCCTGATGGACGCCACGGTCGGCTTCATCAACATCAACCAGAACAAGATCATCAAGATCTTCTCGGTGGCCAGCGTGGCACTGTTGCCGCCCACGCTGATTGCCAGCCTGTACGGCATGAACTTCCAGTTCATGCCTGAGCTGCAGTGGGAATACGGCTACCCCTTCGCGCTGGGGCTGATGTTGGCCTCGGTGGCCGCGCCCTTCATCTTCTTCCGCCGCAAGGGCTGGCTGCGCTGATCACCCCGTAGCGGCGGCAAAGCGCACCGTGAAGCGCGTGCCCGGTTGGATACCCGGCCCGCGCGCGCGCGCATCGTCGATGCTGATGGTGGCGCCGTGGCGCTCCACGATCTCGCGCACGATGGCCAACCCCAGACCCGACCCGTCCACCTCGGTGCCCAAGGCACGGTAGAAGGGCTGGAACACCAATTCGCGTTCGGCCTCGGCAATGCCCACGCCGGTGTCTTCCACCTGCAGCACCGCCACGCGGCCGTAATAGTCGTGCAGCACCCGCACCGTCACTGCACCACCCGTGGGGGTGTAGATGAGGGCGTTGTCCACCAGGTTGCGCACCAATTCACGGATGAGCACCGGCTGCCCCTGCAGCACGATGGGCATGCGCCCGGGTGGCGGTGGTGGCGGCGCTTCGTAGCCCAGGTCGATGCGCCGGTCCAGCGCCCGCTGAACGAAGTCTTCCACCGTCTCGAAGGCAATGGCCTCCAAGCGCACCGGCTGCCGGCGCAAGGCCTGCTCGGGGTCTTCGGCGCGGGCCATGGCCAGCAGTTGGTTGACCATGCGGGTGGCGTTCTGCGAAGCGCGGGCAATTTGCTGCAGGCTGCGCCGTGCCTGCTCGGGCTCGCCGCCCTGGACCATTTCGCGCTGGGCAAGTTCGGCTTGCATGCGCAGGCCGGCCAGTGGCGTCTTCAGTTGGTGGGCGGCGTCGGCGAGAAAGCGCTTTTGCGTGGCCACCGATTGTTCCAACCGCGCCAGCAGGTCGTTGATGGCACTGACCAGGGGGGCCACTTCCTCGGGGGCATCACGCTCGTCGATGGGCGAAAGGTCCTGGCTGCGCCGCGCACGGATACGCCGCTGCAGCGCCTCCAGCGGCGCCAGGCCCCGTGTGAGCGCCATCCATACCAACAGCACCGCCAAGGGCAGGATCGCGTACTGCGGCAGCAGCACGCCCTTGAGCACCTCGGTGGCCAGCAGTTCCCGCTCGGCCAGCGTTTCGGCCACCTGCACCAAGGGTGCCTGTTCTCCCTGGGTCTCGATGCGCTCGGGCAGGCGCATCCAGGCCACGCGCATGGGCACCTCATCCACCTCGATGTCGGCCAGCATCACCCGCTCGTGGACCGAACCCTTCTGCACCGCGTCCACCGGCGAAGGGTCCAGCGGAGGCAGGGGCAAGTCGGGGTTGCCCGCCACCAGTTCGCCCCGCAAGCCCAGCACCTGAATCTGGCGGTGCCCATCGGTCTGCCCGGCAAACAGCGCCTGCTCGGCAAAGCTGAGTTCCATGCGGGATTGCCCCGGCCCGGTGTGCACCCGCACCACCTCGCGCGCCAGGGCGTGCACCAGGTGCTCGAGCTCACGGTCGTGAGGCTTGTTGGCGATGTTTTGGGAAATCAGCCAGGTAAGCGCCACGCTCATGGGCCACAGCAGCAGCAGCGGCACCAGCATCCAGTCCAGCATTTCGCCGAACAGGGAGCGCTGCGAAGGACGGCTTCGCGGCGCGGGAACAGCGCGCTCAGCCAGGGATCTTCTCCAGGCAATAGCCCAGGCCGCGCACGGTGGCGATGCGGATGGGGCCTTGTTCGATCTTCTTGCGCAGGCGGTGGATATAGACCTCGATGGCGTTGTTGCTCACCTCATCGCCCCATTCGCACAGGCGTTCCACCAACTGGTCTTTGCTCACCAGGCGACCGGCGCGTTGCAGCAGCACCTCCAGCAGCCCCAATTCCCGGGCGCTGAGCTCCACCATCTGTTCATTGATGTACGCCACACGGCCGGTGGTGTCGAAGGTCAGGGGCCCGTGCTTGATCGTGTTGCTGGCCACGCCCATGCCGCGGCGGGCCAGCGCGCGCACGCGGGCCTCCAGTTCCTGCAGGGAAAAGGGCTTGGCCATGTAGTCGTCGGCGCCCAGGTCCAGCCCCTTGACGCGCTGCTCCACGCTGTCGGCTGCGGTGAGGATCAGCACCGGGGTGGCGCTGCCGCGCCCACGCAGCTTCTTGAGCACCTCAAAGCCGTGCAAGCGCGGCAGGCCCAGGTCCAGGATCAGCAGGTCGAATTCCTGCGTGGACAGGGCCGCATCGGCTTCGGAGCCGCTGGCCACATGGTCCACCGCATAGCCGTTGCCCCGCAGCGTACGCAGGAGCCCATCGGCCAGCACCTGGTCGTCTTCTGCTATCAGGATGCGCATGAAGCCGGTCTCCTTGTGGGGGCCCGCTGGCGTATGCCGCCGAACCCGCATGTCTTGGTTGTGCGCCTGATTCTAGAGAGCCGCCCGAGGGGGCCTCCTGCGGGTGTTCCAGGGCCCCCCTAGGCAGGATTGACCATCCCGCTATACTGTACGAATATCCAGTTCGTGGCGTCATTCACCGCATCCCTCTCACCACGGCTTGAAGCCATCCGAGTGCCCTTGGGTGGCTCACGCCATGAGCCTCTGACCGCCCAAACTGAACGCCATCATCACGGCAAGGCCCTGCCCGCCACCCTTCAATCGAACCGGAGATTTCCATGGACGCACCCGTCAAAGCCCTGAACACCGAAAAGGCCAAAGCCCTGGCCGCCGCACTGGCCCAAATCGAAAAGCAATTCGGCAAGG
>CAMCTE010000080.1 GCA_945878385.1 Azohydromonas lata NBRC 102462
CGTTGATGGGCTTGCCCACATCTACGGCAATCCATGCCTTGACGACTTTGGCGCCCTTGCCTAAAACGCCCTTGGTCTTGTCGCTGGTGTCGATTTCGACCACGGCTGCGGTGAAGGACTTCGCCTCCTGGTGCACGGCCAGACCCAACGCGCGGCCCAGGCGGCGGTTGGCGACGTGGTTGTAGGTGGCCCAGCCAGAACGCTCGTAGACATCCCTAAGCACCGCCTTCGCACGATCCAAACGCAGGTACTTCATGCGGAAGGAGTAGGGGTCCATGCCCATCGAGCCGGCCAGTTCATCCACCAGAATTTCTTCTGTGCTGCGGAAGGGTTGGATGTGCACCGAGCGGTAGGACACCGTGTTCATCACGATGTTGGCGGGAATCAGTTCTTTGGTTTGCACACCCCAGTTGTAGGGCGACGACACCATGGTCTTGAAGAAGAACTGCTCCACCGCCAGGTGGGCGGGTCCGTTCTGGGTGATGCCCAGGGGAGGCGATACGGCCAGCATTGTGGAGATGTCGCCGTAGCCGTGACGGGTGTCCAAGCGCGGTGAGGAGGCGAATTGCTCGAAGGCAACCACACGACCGGCCAGCACATGCGCCTTCAGGCGGTGATGTTGCTGAGGACGACCGCGCGTGTGGCGCACGTCGTCACTGCGGTGGTACATCAGCTTGATGACCTTCCTGGTCACGCGCGAGGCGTGGGCAGCCACCTGAACCGGGTCCCAGAACAGGCGACGGCCAAATGAACCACCGGAGGGAATCACGTGAGCAATCACATTGAGGGGATTCGGCACGATGCCCAGGTCCAGTGCCACAGCATTCACCGTGGCCTGCGGGCTCTGCAGGCCGGCCCAGATTTCCAAGCCGCCAGTGCGCACCACGCCAGCGTCGACGATGGCGCACTCGACTTCCAGCGAAGCCGCCACCGCGGGCGGATAGGTGAAGGTGCCCTCCACCGTCTTGTCGGCCAGCAAGCCCACGGGAGAAGGAATCACGGCCAGATTGGCAGCCAACTGTTCGTTGATGGCGCGGTTGGTGTCCTTGCCCTTGGGCAGGGTGCCGTCGCCCGTCCACTCAATTTGCAGGGCGCGTGCGGCGTCCCAGGCTTGACCGTAGGTTTCGGCCACCACCACCACCGCGGGCGGGTAGGGCGTGATGATGGCGTTGGAGTCGGGCAGTACCGGCACCAGCGGCGCGGGGGGCGGCACGATGTCCAGCACGCCCGGCATGGCCTTGACGGCAGCTTCGTTGAGGATCCGGCCGAACTTCTGGTTGATTCGGGGCGCCATCCGAACCATGGCGGGCTTGGCCAAGTCCAAAGCGCCCTTGCCGGCGTCGGGGCCTGAGGTCAGCTTGGGCGACGCTGGCCAGTCACTCTGCACCTGGTCGAGCGTGAACTTCTTGCCGCCGGTGACGATGTCCAGCGCATCCAGGCGGGGGATGACCTTGTCGGCCTTTCCGGTCAAGGCTGCTGTCGTGCGCTGGATGGGGGCCAGCGCGAAGGACTTGATGTCGCTGCGCTTGAGCTTGGCCGCACGCGCCGACACCTGCCCGAAGCCCAAGCGAGCGCCGCCGGGCGCAGCGATCACGCCGCCTGGCAGGATTCGCAGCACGGTGGGGGCCACACCCAGCATCAGGGCAGCGGCCGTGAGCATCTTCAACTGCAGCACCTGCACGATCAGGGGCATGCCTTCATCAAAGGCACGCACATTGGCCGACCCACCGGTGATCTGGTTGGGGCCGAGCTCGTTGCGCGCATCTTCCAGCGGCACTTCCACCTGGCTCAGGTCCAGGCCCATGGCGTCAGCCAGCATGATGCCCACGGCCGTCTGGATGCCGCAGCCCTGGTCCAGGCGCGGCAGGAACAGACGCAACTTGCCGGTTTCCAACACATCCACCCTCACCAGCGCCATCGTCAGCTGCGAGGGCTTGTTGATGGAGTCGGCCACATCGAAGTGGTCGGTCAGGTCCGGCGGCGTGAGGGGCAGTGGTGAATTGACCAGGCCCAGCAGGGAAGGCAAGCCCTGCGCTTCAGCCTCGCTGCTGCCCAAACCCAAACCCACCGACAGGACGGGGCCCGCGATGGAGTACGTGAACATCTGCCTGCGGTTCAATCCTTCAGCCGGTGTGGCGCCCTGTGCGGCGTCGGCTTGCTGGATACGGTGTTCCCTCATCCTCGTCTCCTCTTGTTGGTCATCTGGGTTACCAGCGAGTATGAAGAGAGGTGGTTCAAACGCACACCCCGCATCCGTGGGGCCGGTGTTTCCCTAGCGCAAGGGAAATCACCGATGTGCGCCGCGTGCGGCAACGCCTGCCGCGAGAAGTCAAAGGAGGCTCAGCGCACCCAGGTATTGAGCTGGATGATGGGCAACAGCACGGCCAGCACGATCAGCATCACCATGCCACCCATGCCCACGATCAGCAGGGGCTCCAGGATGGTGGCCAGGGCCATGGCACGACGCTGCACTTCACCCCCCAATTGGGTGGCTGCCCGCTGCAGCATCAGGGGCAGGTTGCCGGTCTGTTCGCCCAAGCGCGCGAACATGGCCAGCAGCCCCGGAAAGCGCCGCTTGTCGGCCAGCGCGCTGGCCAGCGGTGCACCTTCACGCACCTGTACCAGGGCCTGCAGGGCATCGTCTTTCATGGCACGGTTGGACAAGGTCTCTGCTGCGGCTTGCAGTGCCTTGAGGATGGGAACGCCCGCGCCTGCCAGCATGGCCAGCGTACCGGCGAAGCGGGCACTGTTGTAGCCTCGAGCCAATCGGCCCACAAGCGGCAGCTTGAGCCATGCCGCATCGGCACGCAGGGCCAAGGCCGGCACCTTGAGTGCCAAATGCGCCCCCAAGGCGGCGCCCAGCAGGGCCAGCAGCAGCAGCCAGCCGTGGTGGCGGATGAAGTCGCTGATGGCCAGCATCATCACCGTCAACCCCGGCAGGGCGCGCTTGGAGCCGGTGAACACGCTGGCCACCTGGGGCACCACATAGGTCACCAGGAAGACGACGATCACCACTGACAACAAGGACACGATGGCCGGATAGAGCGTCGCGGCCAGCAGTTTGGCCTTGAGCGCCTGCTGGGCCTCCAGATCGTCGGCCAGGCTTTCCAGTACTTGCCCCAGGGCACCGGTCTGTTCGCCGGCGGCCACCACAGCGCGATAGACCTCATCGAATTCCCGCGGCGCGCGTGACAGGGCCTGCGCAAAGGGCGCGCCTGCGTTGACTTCACTGCGCAGCAACGCCAGCAGTTCCCGCTGTCGCCGGTCCTCTGATTCGTCCATCAGCGCGGTCAGTGCCCGCTCCAGGGGCAGACCGGACACCAGGAGGCCGGCGAGCTGACGCGTCCACACGGTACGCGTGGCGGGGCTGAACACGCGCCGGGTGAAGGCGTTGCGGGTGCGCGATTCGTCCGCAGCGGCGGCCACGATGGAGACTGCCATCGGAACCAGTTGCCGCGCGCGCAACTGCTGTCGCGCGCCGCGTTCGCTGTCGGCCTCGATGAGGTCCTTGACGGTGCGGCCCTGGGCGTCCAGGGCTTCGTAGCGGTAGGCGGGCATGGCGCTGCGGGGCTATTCGCGGGTCACGCGAAGCACTTCCTCAGCGGAGGTGATGCCCAAGCCCACCAGGCGCTGCCCGTCTTCGCGCATGGGCTGCAGCCCTGAAGCCACTGCGGCCTGCGCCAAGGCGCTCTCGGCGGCGCGGTTGTGGATGAGTTCGCGCACCTGGGAGTCAGCCGTCATCAGTTCATAGACGCCGGTACGGCCCTTGTAGCCGGTGTGGCCGCATTCGCTGCAACCCACGGGATGCCACAGGCCGTGTTCGTCCTGCCGCTTGCAAGACGGGCACAACTTGCGCACCAGGCGCTGGGCCAACACGCCGAGCAGGGAGCTCGACAACAGAAAGGGTTCCACCCCCATGTCGGTGAGGCGGGTGACGGCGCTGGGTGCGTCGTTGGTGTGCAGCGTGGCCAACACCAGGTGGCCTGTGAGAGAGGCTTGGATGGCGATCTGCGCGGTTTCGAAGTCGCGGATTTCACCGATCATGATCACATCCGGGTCTTGTCGCAGGATGGCGCGCAAGGCCTTGGCGAAAGTGAGATCGATCTTGGCGTTGACCTGTGTTTGGCCGATGCCCGGCAATTCATATTCGATCGGGTCTTCCACCGTCAGGACATTGGTGGTGCTGGTGTCCAGTGTCTGCAGCGCAGCATAAAGCGTGGTGGTCTTGCCACTGCCGGTGGGCCCGGTGACCAGCACGATGCCGTGCGGTTGCTGCACCAGGGTTTCGAAGGGTTGCAGCACTTCAGCGCTCATGCCCAAACCCGCCAGGGTGAACTTGGCCTCACCCTTGTCCAACAGACGCAGCACGGCGCGCTCACCGTGGGCACTGGGCAGGGTAGAAACGCGCACATCCACTGCCCGTCCACCGATGCGCAGCGAGATGCGGCCGTCCTGCGGCAGGCGCTTCTCGGCGATGTCCAGCTCGGCCATGATCTTCAGGCGGGAGATCAGCGCCGCATGCAGCGCCCGGTTGGGCTGCACCACTTCGCGCAGCGTGCCGTCCACCCGAAAGCGCACGGAACTGGCGCGCTCATAGGGTTCGATGTGGATGTCGCTGGCGCCGTCTTTGGCGGCTTGGGTGAGCAGCGCGTTGAGCATGCGGATGATGGGCGCGTCGTTGGCGGCCTCCAGCAGGTCTTCCACGGCCGGGAGGTCCTGCAGCAGGCTGGACAGGTCCACCGCGCTTTCCACTTCGCCCACCACGGCTGCTGCGTCGCTGTCGCCACCGGCATAGGCCTGGGCGATGCGGCGGTCCAACTGTTCGTCGTCGATCTCTTCGATCACGCCGTAGCCCTGCAGCCGGCGTACTTCGGCCAAGGCGGGCCAGGCGGTACGCGCAGAAATCAGCAGGGTACGCCGCCGCCCGTCGTCTTCGAGCAGCAGGCGCTGCGACTTGGCAAAACCGTAGGGAAGTGGAAACCGCGCAGCCATCTGCCCTACCTCATCGGCCCGAAGGGACGGGCGACGGTGTGGCCGGCGTGCCGTCGGGGTTCACTGGGATGCGGGTGCCGCCCCTGGGAATCACAACCGGATTGCTGCCCAGGGTGCTGGAGGGTGCCGCAGGGCGGTTGGCAGCGGGGTTCGGTGACGGCGCTGGGGCGGGTGCGGGAACAGGTGCAGGAACCGGTGCAGCGACAGGTGCAGCGACGGGTGCAGGAACCGGCACTGGAACAGGTGCCGTGCGCACTGCGCCACCCACCGCAGGCAGCAGGGGGCGCGCGCCGTCATCGAGCACATTGCTCCCCGAAGGCTGCATCTGCAACTGTTGCGCGCGGATGGCGTCGTAGCGGTCCAGCGTGATGGAGTCGGCCGACTGTTGGGTGCGCAACACCACGGGCCGCAGGAACACCATCAGGTTGCTCTTGACGCGGCGCTTGTTCTCGCTGCGGAACAGCGAACCCACGACCGGCAGACCACCCAGACCAGGGACGCGGTCTTCACCGTCGGCGAACTCTTCTTTGAGCAGGCCACCCAGGACGATGATCTGGCCGTCGTCGACCACCACCGAAGTTTCGATGGAGCTCTTGTCGGTGGTGGGGCCGGCGGTGGTGGTGGCGCCGGGCACCACGTTGGAATTCTCCTGGAACACCTGCATGCGCACCGTGCCTCCTTCACCAATCTGGCTGCGGATGCGCAGGGTCAGGCCCACGTCGCGCCGCTCGATGGTTTGAAAGGGATTGACGGCGCCGGTGCCGCCCACCGTGTTGGTGAAGCTGCCGGTGACGAAAGGAACATTCTGGCCAATGACGATCTTGGCCTCTTCGTTGTCCAGCGCCACGAGGTTCGGCGTGGACAGCACATTCGCGCCGGCCTGCGTTTCCAGAAAGCGGGCCAGCGACGCCAGGGTGTAGATGCTGCCAGTCATGCGCACCAGACCCAGATTCAAGCCGGCGCCCGGTGGTGCCGTGATGGTGCCGCTGGCTGCACCCAACTGCAGGTTGACGATGTTGTTGCCGCCGGCTCCGAAGTTGGTGCCACCCACCACGACGTTTCGATCGCCCTTCTGACCCAGGACGCCTTGCCACTGGATGCCGAACTCGGCGGCCTTGCTGGCGTCGATCTTGACGATCAGCGACTCCACATAGATTTGTGCACGGCGCGAATCGAGTTGGTCGATCACGGCGCGGATCTGTCGGTACAGGGGTTCGCTGGCGGTGATGATGAGAGCGTTGGTGGCCGGATCGGCCTGGATGAATCCGCCCGTGGATGGTGCCGCGCTGCCTTGCACCGGACTGGTGGCTTGGCTGCTGAGCCCGCTGATGCCGGCACCACCTGCTGCGGTGGAGGGCGCAGCCATCGTGGCCGGTGCCGCGCCTCCTGCCTGCAGGCTGGGCCCGGCACCGCCACCCCCAGGCCCGGCCGCTGCAGCGAATGCAGCCCTGAGCACGGTGGCCAGGCGCGTGGCGTCGGCATTCTTGAGGTAGACCACCCAAATGTTGCCCTTGGCCGCCTGGCCTTCCAGTGGGCGGTCCAAGGCTTGGATGGCCGCCTTGATCTGGCCGAGGCGCGACGCATTGGGAGCCCGAACAATGAGGCTGTTGGTGCGAGGGTCGGCCAAGACCGAAACGCCACCCGCACCTGCCGCGGCCGGAGCCCCGGGCACTGCGGCGGCGCCGCCTTCAGCCACGCGCTGCACCACGGCGGCCAAGTCGCTGGCCACTGCATGGCGCACTGGGATGACCTCAAGGTCGGTGGCCGCAGGCTGGTCCAGTGCAGCCACGATGCGCGCAATGCGCTGCAGGTTGTCGGCGTAGTCGGTGATCACCAGGCTGTTGTTGCCCGGGCTCACATTGATCGTGTTGTTAGGGCTGATCAGCGGGCGCAGCACGGCCACCAGGTTGTTGGCTTGTTCGTGGTTGAGCCGGAAGATCTGAGTGACGATCTGGTCGCCGCGGGTGTCCACATCATTGACGCCCACCGTGCCAGCCTGAATCTTGGCCTCGGCCTCGGGCAGGATCTTGAGCAAGCCGCCCGACTCCACCATCGAGAAGCCCGAGCCCCGCAGCGCAGACAGGAAACTCAGATAAGCCTCGAACACTGGGATCGGCCGTTCGGCATACAGGGTGATGGGCGCCTTGACCCTTGGGTCGACCACGATGGGTCGGTTGATCATCACGCTGACTGCACGGGCCACCGATTCGATGTCGGCGTTGACGAAGTTCAGTGTGACAGGTTCATTGGACCGCGCGGTGCTGGCACCCACCACACCCGGTGCTGCAGTACCACGCGCTGCCGCGGCCGCGCCGGGCTGCGCACCTGCGTCGGGTGTCAGCGACCAGCAACTCGCGACGGCCGCGCCCAGGGTCAGCAGCAGCGGCGGTTTGGCGATCTTGCGTTGTAACTTGCTCATGATGTGATTCTGGTCATGGTGTGCGCGCGGATGGCGGGGCTGCACCGGAAGGTGCGCCGATGGCCATGACCGAGCGGGGTCCGTCCCTGCGGCCGATGATATTCAGGAGATTGGACAAGGCTTCCTCCCGTCCGGCGCTGGCCGAGGCTTCTCCGCGAAATTCGACCCGTCCACCGGGCCTCCAGCGCCCTTGCCCCTCCAGGCGAAGGGCGCTGCCGGGCCGCGAATCGAGTTTCAGGGCCAACTCGCCTGGGCCTCCGCGTACATCGAGCTCGTAGTGTCCCAGCACAGGCAAGGTGGCCACGCGCGATGCGATGTTGAGCATCTGGATCTTCAATCCGATCTCGATGGCCGGCGGTGCTTGGTATCCCGCCGTCCATTGGAGCCGGTCGAACTGAAAGACCAGGCGGCCGCTGGGCTGCAGCGTGTTCCAAGGGGCGCCCAGGCCGGCCAGAAACGCAGCGGGGAACTGCACGGTGACGGGTGATCCGTCTGCGTGACTCCGCAGGCTGAGGCTGCTCGCTGACCAACCCGGCTGCAGCATCCATTCGATGGGTTGCGACAACACGGCCGGTTGCTCGAACCGCAACCTGAATGCCGGCAGGCCGCTGGTGGAGAAGGTGGGCGAAATGCGCCATGCCAAACGCTGGGGCAGGGCCAGTTGCCCGCGGCTGCCCGGGCCTGCGCCCAAGGCCAGCGTGGCCTGCCCGCGCCACACAGTGCCCGTGGGATGAATCAGCGCCAGGCGCCCGCCGGTGGCTGCGTCCAACATGGCACCTGCCCAGGAGGCCGGGGCCGACACCACCAGCGCGGCCAGGCATCCCACGGCAAACCCCAGCACTGCCGCCCAGCGAAGAGCGCCGTGCGAACGCGAGGTGCTGCCGATGCGGGGTTTCAGCCCGTAAGCCATTCGAAACGGAGTCGACCACGGATACCCTCTTGCGACGGTGCCAATTCGGCCTCAATCAGTTGGGCCCTCAGGCGCGAGCGCAGGGTTTGCAGGGCTTGCCGCACCTGTTCGCCCGAAACGCCATCGAAGGTGACGCTGATGAAGCGACCTTGCGCGTCCAGGCGGGCGCTGTCGCCCAGCATGGCCACCAGCAGCTCGCGAGTGGCGTCGTCAACGCCCGACTCCATCGTGCGAACCGCGTCTTGAGTGGCGCCGGCCACCGCAGCGCCAGCGCGCAACCCCGCGGCTTCCGCTGCGAGTCCCTGCAGCCGATCCAGTGTGGCTTGCGCTTGTTGCCGTTGCTGCGGCGCAGAACGCAACACCGACAGTGCCGGCTTGAAGGCCAGTGACCACACGGCAAACAGGCACAGCACCACCACCGCCGCACCCACCAGCCCCTGTTCTCGCGCACTGAGCGCCTGCCAGCGGCTTCGCAGGGTGTCGTTGATCTGTTTCATCGGGAATCTCGTCTTGGGCCGGGCTCAGCGGGCCGCAGCTGCCGGTTTGGTGAGCCTCAGCACCGCGCCGTCCAGCCGCGCCTGCCAGCCTTGCTGTGCGGCGTAATCCTGCAGGACCGTCACCAATTCGGGCGGCCACTGCGCCGCCTCCATGCTCACCCCTTGGGGTTGCAGTTGCAGCTTGACGAGCGGCTCGGGTTGCCCGGCCCAAACCGCCGAGGCCAGATCGACCCAGGTTTCCAGGTCGGTGGGACCGGCCTGCCCACTGGCGCGGCGCATGGCTTGCAGTTCTCGCTCGGCCTGTACCACCGGGTCCACCACCACCTTGATGGAGGGGAAGCCTTCTCGCACGATGGCTTCGGCGCGCGCCTCAAGCTCGCGGATGTCGCGGCGCGCCTGCCAGGCGCTGGCGTTCAACCCTATCAATTGCACGACCACCAGCGCACCCAGGCCCACATGCACAGCCCGAAAGCGCCTTTCCTTGAGCGCAGCCCATGCAGCCAAGACTGCGCGCGAACCCTTCATTTGGGGCGCGAGGTCGAATTGAAGGAGGTTGGTGCCCACGGCCGCTGCGCTCAATGCGCGCTCGCCCCAAGCCAGGAGGCGGTCAGGGGCATGGCCCTGGTCTGACAGCGCCTGGGCTGCAGCGGGCTCGGCCGTCCAAGGCAAGACCTCCGAAAACCGGGAGCGCCAACCAGGCCATTCCAAGGGCCACAGGGCCACGCCGTGCGGGCCGGCCACCACCGCCAAAACCTGGCCCTCGCCATTGAGGCGGGCATGGGCGGCTACCGAGGGTTGCGGCTCGGCCGCGCCGACCAGAGCGTCGGCCTGTAGGCCGGCCGTGTTGAGTTGGGCCAGGCTGCGCTCGAGCCAGGGCTTGTGCAGAGCGGCCACCCAACTGGATTCGCCTTCGCGCAGCCCCTGCTGCGACAAGGCGAAGTGGGTGAGCGCGGGATCCTCCAGGAGTTGGTCTTCCAGTGCGCCAGCCAACACTTCCTTGAGCCGCGCGGTGGCCGTTTTGGGCAAGCGCACCGGCAGCCACGCCAAATCCTCGTCCTGGGCCACCAACACCACCCGTTCGGCCTTGGGCAACTGCGCCAATGGGGCCATGCCTTCTTGGTCGACGCTGCGCCCGTCTCGGCTGAAGACGAAGCGCCATTCGGCGGCCGAAGGGGTGTCGGTTTCGACGCGTGCATCCAGTCGTGGCGCGCCAAGGACCTCGCCGCCCGGTGTGGGGCGCGTGCGACCGGGCAGCAGGAGTGCGATCAGACTCATGGGAGCGCTAGGCTAACAGGGTTTGCAAGCACTTTCGGACCTCACTCGCGGGGGATGCCACTTCAGACACGGCGTCACGGGCCCGCAGGCGCGGATTGCTCACGGTGCAGCACCACCACATCCAGTTGGCGTCGTTCCACCAGCCAGCGTTCTTCGAAGACCCGAGGGCCGATTCTCAGCCGCCCATTGAGTTCAAAGAAGTTCGATGAGACCGACAGCCCCGCGCTCTGGGCGCCACCTTCGGAAGGCGGCAGCAGGGCTGCCACTTGTTCGGGCGATCGAAACGGCGTGGTGTTGCGCGACTGCACGATGCGCTGGGCCAGGGCGTTGTCCACGCCGTCGATCGTGACGGCCAGCATCTCGGCTGTGGCGGTGTTGGCGTTCAAGGGGGTGGCTGCGGGCAGCACCGTCAACCAGGGCCGCAACAGTTCGATTTCCTGGGCATTGAGCCCCCACCACACCAAGTCCCCCAGCCGCTCGGGCGAAAGGGGGATGGCGTTGTTGGCGGCACTGCCTTCGCCTTCGGGGGGCAGCCAGGTGCGCTTGACGCCGTCCAGGATTCGCGCAACCGCACCTTGCGACACCCCGGCGGCGTTGCACACCCGCTGCAGGGTGCGCGTGGCCGGCGCCGAAAGTTCACCGTTGACCACCAGGTTGCGAAGATTGAAGCGGGATTGCGCATCCACCACCGTCCCGGAAACGAAGGCCTGCAGCGCGGGGTTGTCTTCCAGGTCTTCCCGCCCATCGGCCAAAAAGGTGGATAGGCGCGCTTCCTGCAGCGGTACGGCCCAGGGCTCACCCAGGTGGTCGATCTGGCTGCCGCGCGCATCTTCGCGCAGGATCAAGCGACCCCAGTCCAGGGCGCCCATCAGCACCCAATGGGCCTGGCCGCGTGCACGCATCGCGGTTTCGGCCTGCACCGAACGCCACTGTTGCCACACCATCGTGCTGGCCAGCGCGGCAATGACCGTGACCACCACCATGGCCATCAGCAGCG
>CAMCTE010000081.1 GCA_945878385.1 Azohydromonas lata NBRC 102462
TCGGACACCTTGGACACGCCACCGGCTTGCGTCAGGGGAATGGCGACCATCTGGTTGCCCACGGGGATCTTCACGCCGGCCAGGTCGTTCTTGAAACGGAACTGGAAGGTGATGTCTTCCTTGGCGTCGCCGTTGTTGTCGATGTGGATCTCGTACAGGGCGTTCGGATCCATCTTGAAGTAGTTCGGGCCGCCGTAGGCGTCCTGCAGCGGCTGGTAGTTGGCGATCAGCGTGACGTAGTCGCTGCGGCCGCTTTCGTAGCTGCGGAACATGTAGAAGTCGGTTCCGTCAACCTTGGGCGTGGCGGTGATCGACGGAGCTTCGCGGTGGCTGGATGCCTGCACGGAGGTCAGGGACATGGCAGTGGCGGCCACAGCGGCAGCCACCGGGACAAGGCGCAGCGCACGATTGCGGAAGGATTTCATTGAAACGGTCCTGTGTTCAGATTGAAGCGTTCAGCGACATACACGGATGTCACCGCCGAAGTGATGCCCATGGGCGTCCCTGCCAGTTACGGCAGGTCCGGGCGGGTGGATGCTAAGCAAGCGGGGACCCCCCTTGAACAGGGGGGATGGACCGGTTTCGTGAACAACTGGTCGGAAGTGAAGAAACTCATATACCGCCCGTGAAATAGGTCTCAGATGACCCACTAGGACCTGCGCAGGATCACCGCAAGACCCTGCGCGGTGGCGGTGAATTCGCGGCAAGTGCCTTTGCGGGCCGAAGGAAGAGCCCGACCTCAGACCCGTTTCGCGCAAGATTCAGCGCAGTGCCTGGGCATCAATCGAAGGCTGGCTGACCAGCTGGGCCCATTCGTCGGCCAACTGGCGGCTGGCCGCCAGTGCCAGACTCCACAAGCGCTCGCGTTCCTGCGGGTCGTGCAGGTGGCGCTTAAAGTCTGAGCGGTCGGGGATCTTGCCGCCAGGCAGCGCCGCCGCCCAATCCGGGTGGGGACTGAGAACCACGGCGTTGTCCAGGAACGGCGTGGCGCCGTGTCGGTGGCGCAGCGGCTTGTCCAGCCATCCCGGCACCAGGCGCGGTTGAAAGTGCGGCACCAGGGCCACACCGCCTTCCAACCGGTCGTAGGGCAGGTGAACATGGTAGTCAGTCAAGCCGCCGTCCCAATAGTGGCCGCCGGGTGCGCCTGCGATGTTGACCACAGGCTCCAGCCAGAAAGGAATGCTGCAACTGGCCATCAAGGCGTCTTCGAAATTCTCTTGGTTCAAGCCCACGAGGGTGGTGGGCAAGTCCGGTTGTGGGCGGAGCCACCATTCGGGCCCCTGGCCCGCCGCCGAGAACACCCCGCGATGCAGTTGATGGTCCAGGAAGCGCCGATGCACCGCGTTCATGGTCACGGCGGCGGCAAAGCCCGCGGGCATGCGCCAGCGGCCTGCACGGTGCAACAGCCCGCGCCCGCGCGAGGTGATGATGTGCAGGCGCCAGCGTGGATGCGCAAGCAGGCTGCCCTGCGCAGAGGCAGGAAAGTGCTGCTGGAGCGTCAAGCGAAATCGTTGACTGACCACCGATGCGCTGGGCATGCGGCCGTCCGCTGCACCGTAGCGCTCGTGGATGTAATCGTGCCCCAGTTGACCCAGGGCGCGCACCGGGTCGGGCATGCAGGCCGCCGCCATGCGCCATGCGCCGATGGAGGCTCCCACCAGATCCACCGCATGGCCACCCTTGGGCAGCCATTCACCGAAGACAAAGGCGTCCAGCGGCAACAGGATCAGGCCCTTGGGCCCGCCGGCGGCGCCCGCCACCACCTTCACATCCTGGGGCGGCAGGCCGCGCTCCAAGAGATGACGGCGGGCACGGGGCCCGGCGTGAACCAGCAAGGCTTGGGGTGCAGGCATTCGAAGTCAGCCAGAACGGCGCTGGCGTGTCGTGCGGGCGCGCCGATGAGGCCTCAACGCCGCTGCTGCAATTTGGCGAAGGCCGCCGCCATTGCGCCTTGGGCAGCGGGCTCTCGCCCGCCCGCAACACCTGCACCTGCCGGGCCGCCTGAACGCGTCGCACCCTGCCCCTCGCGGCGGCTGCGCTCATCCCGCCCCGCGGGCTGGAAGCGGTTGCCTGATTCGCGCGCGCCCGGCTTGGCCGGCGTCGCCTCGAGCTTCATCGTCAGTGATATGCGCTTGCGCGCAAGGTCCACTTCCAGTACGCGAACCTTCACCACATCGCCGGTCTTGACCACCTCGCGGGCATCCTGCACGAAGCGGTGGGCCAACTGGCTCACATGCACCAGCCCGTCCTGATGCACACCCAGGTCGACAAAGGCGCCGAACTGGGCCACATTGCTCACCGTTCCTTCCAGCACCATGCCTTCGCGCAGATCCTTGAGGTCGTTCACGCCGTCGTTGAAGCGGGCGACCTTGAAATCCGGTCGCGGGTCGCGGCCCGGCTTCTCCAGTTCCTGCAGCACATCGCGTACCGTGATGGCACCAAAGCGCTCGTCTGTGAAGCGCTCGGGCAAGAGCTTGCGCAAAACGTCCTGCTGGCCCATCAGTTCGTGGATGGGACGACCGGCTGCGCCGATGATCTTTTCCACGAGCGGGTAGGTCTCTGGGTGTACGCCCGACATGTCCAGCGGGTTGTCGCCGCCGCGGATGCGCAGAAAGCCGGCGGCCTGCTCATAGGTCTTGGGCCCAAGGCCGGTGACATCCAGCAGTTGTTCGCGACGACGGAAGGCGCCTTGCGCATCGCGCCACCGCACGATGCCGGCTGCCACCGTGGCAGACAGACCCGATACCCGCGACAGCAACTGGGATGAGGCCGTATTGAGGTCCACGCCGACCGCATTCACGCAGTCTTCGACCACCGCGTCCAGCGTGCGCGCCAGCTCACTTTGGTTGACATCGTGCTGGTACTGGCCCACGCCAATGCTCTTGGGGTCGATCTTCACCAACTCGGCCAGGGGGTCCTGCAGGCGGCGCGCGATGGACACCGCACCGCGCAGGCTCACATCGAGCTCGGGTAATTCGCGGCTGGCCACATCCGAGGCCGAATAGACCGAGGCGCCCGCCTCGCTGACCACGACCTTCACCGGCAGTGCGGCGTCGGCGCCTGGAGCGAGTGAGGCCAGGCGCTTGAGCAGGTCGCCTGCGAGTTGGTCGGTTTCGCGGCTGGCCGTGCCGTTGCCGATGGCAATCAGGTTGACGCCGTGG
The DNA here is from genome assembly GCA_945878385.1 of Azohydromonas lata NBRC 102462. Taxonomy (GTDB): domain Bacteria; phylum Pseudomonadota; class Gammaproteobacteria; order Burkholderiales; family Burkholderiaceae_C; genus RFTU01. Next base: position 3,162 of record CAMCTE010000081.1, read on the forward strand.
GTGGTGCACAAGCGGGTGAGCGCATGCAGGCTGCCTTCCCAATCGCGGCGGGGCTCATGCGGGAACACGGTGGCCGTGTCCAGCACCTTGCCGGTGGAGGACACCACCGCCACCTTCACACCGGTGCGGATGCCGGGGTCCAGCCCCATCACCACCTTGGGGCCCGCGGGTGCAGCCAGCAGCAGGTCGCGCAGGTTGTCGCCGAAGACCTTGATGGCGGTGGCTTCGGCGGCTTCGCGCAAGCGACTGAAGAGATCGCGTTCCAGACTGAGGCTGAGCTTGACCTTCCAAGTCCAGGACACGCATTTTCGGATGAGGTCGTCGCCTGCGCGCTGCCGGTGGCTCCAGTTCAGCAGGCGAGCGAGGTGACCCTCGGCGATGCTGGGCTGTCCGGGCTGCAGTTCTTCGTCCAGCCGCAGCTTGGCGTCCAGAATTTCCAAGCTTCGCCCGCGCAGCACGGCCAGCGCTCGGTGCGAGGGCACGCGGTGGATGGGCTCGTCGTAGTCGAAGTAATCGCGGAACTTGGCGTGATCCGGTTCATCGGGCGACTTGCCTGGTGCGATGCGGCTGCTGAAGAGGCCATCCGACCACAGCCAGTCGCGCAGGGCACCCACCACACGGGCGTCTTCGGCCCATTGTTCAGAGAGGATGTCGCGCACGCCGTCCAGCACCGCAGGCACATCGGCAAAGCCGGCGTCGGCATTGAGGTAGGCCTGCGCCAGCTCGGAAGGCACGAGTGTGGGGTCGGCAAACAGTCGCTGGGCCAGGGGCTCCAGACCGGCCTCGCGGGCGATCATGCCCTTGGTGCGGTGCTTGGGCTTGTACGGCAGGTAGAGGTCTTCCAACTCCTGCTTGGTGGGCGCGGCCTCGATGACCGTGCGCAATTCGGCGGTGAGCTTGCCTTGTTCCTCGATGCTTTTGATGACCGCCGCGCGCCGGTCTTCCAGTTCGCGCAGGTAGGTCAGCCGAACTTCAAGCTCACGCAACTGCACATCGTCCAGGCCACCGGTGGCCTCCTTGCGGTAGCGGGCAATGAAGGGCACGGTGGAGCCGCTGTCCAGCAACTCCACGGCCACCTCCACTTGGCGCACCTGCACCGACAACTCTTGGGCAATTTGGAGAACGATCTTTTTCAAAACGGGGATTCCACTGGAAAGGCCGAATGGTCAAACGCCGGACTGGGCGCGCAGGGCAGTGCGCAACCGCTCACCGACTTCGGGACGCTCCTTGAAGGGGTCTGTCGGGTTGCGGCTTTGCAGGACATCTTCCATACGCGTTTGCACCGGCGACAGGGCATGGGGGTGGCTGTAGATGTAGAACTGCCCGGACTCGATGGCCGCGAAGGTGGCTTGCGCCACATCCGACGCGCTGACTTTGCCCGAGCTGACCGCCTTTTCGCTCATGGCCTGAGCGATCAGTTGGCTTTGCGTCGGCTTGGCCTGGCTTCGAAGTTCCTGCGGCCGATTCCGATGGCTGTGGCTGATGCCGGTGGGCACGAAATAGGGGCACAGCACCGAGGCACGGATTTGGTCGGTGACCAGGCACAGGTCCTGCTGCAGCGTTTCCGTCAGTGCCACCACCGCATGCTTGCTGACGTTGTAGACGCCCATATTCGGCGCGCAGACCAGGCCGGCCATGGAGGCTGTGTTGATGATGTGGCCCTGGTAGCCGGCGTCCTGCCGTGCGGCCCGCAGCATAGGCGGCGTGAACAAACGAACACCATGGGCCACGCCGCGCAGGTTGACGCCCAAGACCCAATCCCAATCCTGCTCGGTGTGCTCCCAGATCAGGCCACCATGGGCCACGCCCGCATTGTTGAACAGGAGATTGGGCGCGCCAAATTTCGCCAGCGTCTGGTCCAGCAGGTGCTGCACCTGGGCGCTGGCTGCGATATCGGTCACACAGGTGAGCACCTCAGCGCCGGCCTCGCGCACCTGCTGCGCCGCGGTGTCCAGCGCGTCGGCCTGCACATCACTCATGACGACATTCATCCCGCGCCGAGCGGCCTGGAGACTGAATTCCAGGCCGAAGCCCGATGCGGCACCAGTGATGACGGCGGTTTGGCCAGCTTGCAGTTTCATAGGGTTGTGTCCGGTTCGAGGAGCATCTCCACATGCGGGATGTCGTCCTCCAGATAGGGCTCGGTGACGGTTCGAAAACCGAAGCCTTGGTAGAAGCGCTCCAGGCGTGCCTGTGCGCTGATGCGGATGCCCTGCCCGGCCCAAAGCCGTTGGCAGCTGCGGATGCCTTCGGCCATCAGTTCGCGTCCGACACCGGTGCGCCGCACGGCGGCTGCCGAGATGACACGACCGATGGAAGGCTCTGCGTACTTCACGCCGGGGTCGACGATGCGCAACAGGGCTTGGAGCCGGCCCTGGGCATCGCGGCCCAACAGGTGATGCGCCTGATGGTCCACGCCATCGGCATCCTGGAAGATGCAGGTTTGCTCCACAACGAAGACCTCGCTGCGCAGGGCCAGCATCTCGTACACATCCAGCGGGCCTAAATCGGGCAGCCGCGCCAGGGTCCAGCGCAAGGCCATCAGTCGATGCGCACCAGTTGCTTGCCGAAGTTGCGACCCTTGAGCAGGCCCATGAAGGCCTCGGGCGCACTGGCCAAGCCTTCGGCGATCGTCTCGCGGTACTTGAGCTGACCCTGTGCGACAAGGCCGCCGAGCTCCTTCAAAGCCTGGGGCCACAACTGCATGTGTTCGCTGACGATGAAGCCCTCGATGCGCATGCGGTTGACCAGGATGAGTGAGGGATTGGCCATGGGCAAGGGGTTGCCGTTGTATCCGGCGATCATCCCGCACACGGCCACGCGCGAAAACGCATTGGAGCGCAGCATCACCGCATCCAAGATCTGACCGCCGACATTTTCAAAGTGCGCGTCGATGCCCTTGGGGCAGGCCGCCTTGAGCGCCACACTCAGTGCCTTCAGGTCGGGACAGGCCTTGTAGTCGATGCACTCGTCAAAGCCCAGTTCTTCCTTCACATAGGCGCACTTGTCGGGCCCTCCGGCAATGCCCACGACGCGGCAGCCCCGCACCTTGGCCAGTTGCCCCACCGCGCCGCCCACGGCACCGCTGGCGGCGCTCACGGTGATGGTTTGGCCGGCTTGGGGTTGCATGATCTGCGTCAGGCCGTACCAAGCCGTCACACCGGGCATGCCCACGGCGCCCAGATAGGCCGCGATGGGCAATCGCGGATCCACCTTGCGCAGCAGGCCTGGTTGGTTCGCATCCACGACTGAATAGCGCTGCCAGCCGCCCATGCCCACCACCGGGTCGCCCACCTGAAACTGCGGGCTGCGCGACTGCTCCACCACACCGACGGTGCCACCGATCATGGTCGTGTTCAGGGGCTGCGGTTCAGCATAACTCTTGGATTCGTTCATGCGACCGCGCATGTAGGGGTCCAGGCTCAGGAACTGGTGGCGCACGAGCACCTGCCCGTCCTGCAGTTCGGGCACGGGCACCTGCACGGCGGCGAAGTTGCCGGCACTGGGCTCTCCTTGCGGGCGGGAGACGAGGTGGATCTGGGTGTTCATGGGTGTCATTCTGATCCGTCCTTTTGAGGCAACACGCGCAAGCCGCCGGAGGCGGGCAGTGCACGCAGGTATTTGAAAGTGCCCGTGGCATGGGCGCACAGCAGCCCGGATGCGGTGTACACCGAGCCTTCGGTGTAGGCCATGGTGCTGCTGCGGTGAAGCACGCGGGCCCTGCAGTGGAGGTCGCCCTCACCGGGGCGCATGAAGGTGGTCTTCATCTCCACCGTGACCACGCCCGGCCCCTTGTCGTTGCCCTTCATGTTCAGGCTGCGGGCGGCGTGGGCCATGGTCACATCCAAGAGGGTCATGGTCACGCCGCCATGTGCCACTTGCCAGGTGTTGAGCAACTCGGGCTTCATGGCCACCGTGATCTCGGCGTGGCCACCCTCCATTCGAACGAGCTCAAGCCCGATGTGGTCGGCGAAGGGGACCCGGGTGGGCTGGGTGCTCATGTGGGGATGGGGGTAATGGGAATCCGTGAAGGTGCGAATGCTTCAAAGGCGCACTTCAAGCGCCATGCACCGCCGAGACCCCTCCATCAATGGCCAGTATTTGGCCGGTGATGTGCTTGCCTGCCGCGCTGGCGAACAACAGCGCAGCGCCCTTGAGGTCGTCGTCGTCGCCGATGCGCTTGAGCGGCGCCGATGCCGCCAGCTTCTCGGCGCCGAAGTGTTCCAGCGTGCCCTTGGTCATCTTGCTGGGGAAGAAGCCCGGCGCCAGGGCGTTGACGGTGATGCCATGGCCACCCCATTCCCCCGCCAGGGTACGGGTGAAGTTCACCGCGGCGCCCTTGCTGGTGCCGTAGGCGATGAATTTCATGTTCAGGGTGCCGCTGAGACCGGCAATGGAGGCCACATTGATGATGCGGCCCTTGTGGCGCGGGATCATGCTGGCCTTGCCCACGGCCTGTGAGAACAGGAACATGCTGCGGACATTCAGATTCATCACCTTGTCCCAGGCCTCCAGCGGGTAGTCCTCGGCCGGGGCGCCCCAGGTGGCCCCGGCGTTGTTGACCAGGATGTCAATAGGCCCGAGCCGCTGAAGCGTTTCGTCCACGACGCGCTGCACCTGGGCCGGGTCGCTGGCGTCTGCGGCCACCCAGCGGGCATCGATGCCCTTGGCCGCCAAGTCGGCCGCGGCTTCTTCCAGGTCGGCTGCCTTGCGTGAGGTGAGCATGACTTTGGCGCCGGCCTCGCCCAGGCTTTCGGCAATTTGCAGGCCCAGGCCACGCGAACCGCCAGTGACCAGGGCCACCTGGCCGGTGAGGTCGAACAGCTTGGAGATGGGGGTGCTCATGTTCAGAACCAATCCTCATGCATGGTGCGGCAGGCATCGTTGCGGGTGGACACCACCTGCAGCCAAGGCCCGATCTTGGGCAATTCGTATTCGAAGAAGTAGCGCTGGGCCGAACGCAAACCCAGGTGCTGCGGCGTGTCGGTGCTGGCACACAGCGCTACATCCAGCCACACCCAGGCCAGCACCACATGACCGAAGGCCTGCAGGTAGGGCGTGGCGTTGGCCAGCGCTTCTTCGGCCACACCGGTGGCCCAGGCCGCCTTGGTGGCGGCGCCGAGTTGCTGCAGGGCCGCGGCCAATTGGTTGGCGTGCACCGCAAGCCCCGGCACCTGACCGGCGCGCTCGATGGTGTGGTTGACGCGCAGCGCCAGGAGTTTGAGCCCCGCCCCGCCCTCCATGGTCACCTTTCGGCTCAGCAGGTCGAGCGCCTGGATGCCGTGGGTGCCTTCATGGATCATGTTCAGGCGGTTGTCGCGCCAATACTGCTCCACCGGGAAATCGCGGGTGTAGCCGTAGCCCCCGTGCACCTGAATGGCCAAGCTGTTGGCCTCCAGGCACCACTCACTGGGCCAGCTCTTGGCAATCGGTGTCAGCACTTCCAGCAGCAGTCGAGACTCTTCGCGTGATGCGTCGGTGCCGGTGTGCAGTTCATCCACCAGACGCGCGCAATACAACTCCAAGGCCAGTGCGCCCTCGCAGTAGGCCTTCTGGGCCAGGAGCATGCGCTTCACATCGGCGTGTTCGATGATGGGCACCTGGGCTTGGGTGGGGTTCTTGCCGGCGGGCCCGATGGAGCGGCCCTGCGGGCGCTGGCGCGCGTAGGCCAACGAGGCCTCGTAGCCCGCCATGCCCAGCATGGCAGCGGCCATGCCCACGCCGATGCGGGCCTCGTTCATCATGTGGAACATGCAGCGCAGGCCTTCACCGGGTGCTCCGACCCGATAGCCGATGGCGCCCGCCCCCTGCCCGTCCAAGCCCCCACCACCCTGCCCCGCGCGCACCGGAAAGCGGCCCTCACCAAAGTTCAGCAGCGTGTTGGTGGTGCCGCGCCAGCCGCACTTGTGGTTCAAGCCCGCCAGCGACACATCGTTGCGCTCGCCCGTGAGTTCGCCCTGCTCGTTCACCAATTTCTTGGGGACGATGAAAAGTGAAATCCCCTTCACTCCGGGCACGGTTTGACCATCGGGCCCTGGAATCTTGGCCAGCACCAGATGGATGATGTTTTCGGTAAGTTCGTGCTCGCCGGCGCTGATCCACATCTTGTTGCCGCGCAGCCGGTAGCGCGGGCCCAGGGGGTCGCTGGCATGGTCGTCGCCGTCGGGCAGGGCACGGGTGGCCACATCCGACAGGCTCGAACCCGCCTGCGGCTCGCTCAGGCACATGGTGCCGGAGAAGCGCCCGCTGAATTCATGGAGCGCGAAGGCCTGCTGCTGCAGCGGCGTGCCGTGGGCCATCAGCAGGTTGGCGTTGCCCACACTGAGCATGCCCGCACCGATGCTGACCGAGGCTTTGGCAAAGAAGGCGTTGGCCGCCGCCTCCACCGTGTAGGGCAACTGCATCCCGCCAATGCCGTAGTCTTGCGCGGCACTGAGCATGCCGCTGGCGGCATAGGCGTCCCAGGCCTCTTTCGTGGCCTGGGGAAGGATCACCTTCTCACCATCGAAGTGAGGCTCTTGTGTGTCCACCAACCGATTGAAGGGGGCGTATTTGTCGCGGGCGATGCGCTCGCAGGTGTCCAGCACCTGCGCAAAGGTTTGGCGGCTGTGGTCAGCGAAACGCTCTCGCTGGGTCAGCTGCTGCACCTGCAACCAATCGTGGAGCAGGAAGTCGATGGTGGTGCGCATGTCAGCGTTTCGTCAACGGAAACAGGTGGGATGCAGTAGCCCCGTTGGAGCGCCGCATGAAGCGCTCACAGCACCTCGAACACACCAGCCGCGCCCATGCCGCCGCCGATGCACATGGTGACGCACACGCGCTTGGCGCCGCGGCGCTTGCCTTCGATCAGGGCGTGACCGGTAAGCCGCTGGCCCGAGACCCCGTAGGGATGCCCCAGGGCGATGGCGCCACCATTGACATTCAGGCGGTCGGCAGGGATGCCCAGCTTGTCGCGGCAATACAGCACCTGCACCGCAAAGGCTTCATTGAGTTCCCACAGGTCGATGTCCTGCACCGAAAGGCCCAGGCGCTGCAGCACCTTGGGCACGGCGAACACCGGGCCGATGCCCATCTCGTCGGGCTCACAGCCGGCCACCGCGAAACCCAGGAAACGGCCCAGGGGTTTGAGGTGGTGGCGCTGGGCGTAGGCTTCACTCACCACCGCGCAGGCGCCGGCACCATCCGAGAACTGGCTGGCATTGCCGGCGGAGATCACCCCGCCCGGCATGGCCGAGCGGATGCCGCTGATGCCTTCCTTGGTGGTGCCTTCGCGCGTGCCTTCGTCTTTGCTGACGGTGACTTGCTTGGTGCTCATGCCACGCACCGGATCGGCCACACCAGCGGTGACGGTGATGGCCGCAATCTCGTCATCGAACTTGCCGGCGGCCTGGGCAGCGCATGCCTTCTGCTGGCTCGCCGCCCCGTAGTCGTCCATGGCGTCGCGGCTGATGCCATAGCGCTGGGCCACCTGCTCGGCGGTTTGCAGCATGCTCCAGTAGATTTCAGGCTTCTTCTTGTGCAGAACGAGGTCGCGCAACATGTGCTGGTTCATTTCCTGCTGCACGCAGGAGATGCTTTCGACACCGCCGGCCACATAGACATCGCCTTCCCCGGCGACGATGCGCTGGGCCGCGAGTGCGATGGTCTGAAGGCCTGACGAGCAGAAACGGTTGACGGTCATGCCCGAGACATTCACTGGGCAGCCGGCCATCAGCGCAATCTGGCGCGCGATGTTGGCGCCGGTGGCGCCTTCGGGCGTGGCGCAACCCATGATCACATCCTCCACAGCGCCGGGCTCAATGCCGGCGCGGGCGATGGCGTGTTGCACTGCATGG
>CAMCTE010000082.1 GCA_945878385.1 Azohydromonas lata NBRC 102462
CCCACTTCCTTGTTCTTCTCCTGCACGCTCTTGTACAGGATGGGAAGACGCCACCGGTTGGCCTGGTCGGCGTGGGTGGGGTACTTCTCCACCAGTTCCGGCCTCGTCGAGTACAGGGGCTCGCGGTGCTGCGGAATCGGGTCGGGGAAGTTCCACACGATGGCCCGTGCCTTGGCATTGCCGAACACATGGACACCATGGTTCTTCATCGCCACGCGCACGATGCCGCCGGACAGGTCGGTCTTCCAGTTCGTGCCTTCGGCCTTCTTCTTTTCGTCGTCGGAAAGTTCATCCCACCAGCCGAGCTTCTTCATCAACAGATGATCGAACTCGGGGTAGCCGGTGGTGATGTCCGAACCCTTCGAATAAGAACCATCGGCGGCCAACAAGGACTGACCATCGCGCTCCACGCCAAAGTTGGCACGGAAGCAACCGCCGCCTTCCCACACATGCTGATTGTTGTTATACAGGATGTGCGTGCCCGGGTGCTTCATCTCGGGCGTGCCCCAGCACGGCCAAGGCAGGCCGAAGTGTTCGCCGTCGAGGTTGTAGCCGGTCTCCTTGTCGATGCCGCCCTTGGCGCGCAGCGTCGTCGGGTCAAACACATGCATGTTGCGCATGTGCGCCTTGATGCGCTCCGGACTTTGGCCGGTGTAGCCGATGGTCCACACGCCGCGGTTGATCTCGCGCAGGATGTCCTCCGGCACGGGTTCTTCCTGGCCCTTGATCGTCTGCATCTTGTAGTTCTTGACCAGTTGCTCGGCAAAGCCCAGCTTCTTGGCCAGTTGATACAGGATCATGTGGTCGCTGCGCGACTCGTACAGCGGGTCCATCACCTTCTCGCGCCATTGGATGGAGCGATTGGAGGCGGTCACGGAGCCACTGGTTTCGAACTGCGTGCAAGCCGGCAGCAGGTACACCGTGCGGTTGGGGTTCAGGTCTTCGGCCTTGCCCGGCATCGCAGCCATGGCCGCAGTGGCCGAGGGGAAGGGGTCGACCACCACCAGCATGTCGAGCTTGTCCAGGGCACGCTTCAACTCCAGACCGCGGGTCTGGGAGTTGGGCGCATGGCCCCAGTAGAACATCGCCCGCAGGTTGCTCGGCTGGTCAATGACTTCGTTCTTTTCCAACACCGCATCGAACCAGCGGGAGATGGTCAAGCCAGGCTTGTTCATCATGCCCGCGGCATAGCGGCCCTTGATCCAATCGAAGTCCACACCCCACACGCCCGCATAGTGCTTGAAGGCACCGTCGGCAATTCCGTAGTAGCCGGGCAACGAGTCGGGGTTCATGCCGACGTCGGTGATGCCCTGCACATTGCAGTGTCCGCGGAAGATGTTCGCACCGCCGCCGCTCACGCCAATGTTGCCCAGGGCCAACTGCAGCAGGCAGGACACGCGCACCTTGGCGTTACCGATGGTGGACTGCGTGTGACCCACGCACCACACCAGCGTGCTGGGGCGGTTGTCGGCCATGGTCTTGGCCACTTGGAAGCATTCCTCCTCGGTGACACCCGAGGCCTCGAAGACCTTCTCGGGCGACCACTTGGCCAACACTTCGTCACGGACCTTGTCCATGCCCCAGACGCGGTCGTTGATGTACTTCTTGTCTTCCCAGCCGTTCTTGAAGATGTGCCACATCACCCCGTACAGGAACGGGATGTCGGCGCCGGAGCGCATGCGCACAAATTGGTCGGCCTTGGCTGCGGTACGGGTGAATCGTGGATCCACCACGATCACCTTGCAGCCCTTTTCCTTGGCATGCATCGTGTGCAGCACGCTCACCGGATGTGCTTCGGCCGCATTCGAGCCGATGTACATGGCAGCCTTGCTGTTGCGCATGTCGTTGTACGAATTGGTCATCGCACCGTATCCCCACGTATTCGCCACACCGGCGACAGTAGTGGAGTGGCATATTCGTGCCTGGTGGTCTGTGTTGTTGGACCCCCAGAACGACATCCACTTGCGCATCAGATAACCCTGCTCGTTGTTGCTCTTGCAGGAGCCGACAACGAACAAGGAATCCGGACCGCTTTCCTCACGAAGCTTGAGCAGCTTGGCGCTGATCTCGTCGAGGGCCTGGTCCCAGCTGATGCGCTGGTACTTGCCGTCCACGAGCTTCATCGGGTACTTCAGGCGGTACTCGCCGTGCGCGTTGTCGCGCACCGCTGCGCCCTTGGCGCAATGCGAGCCCAGGTTGATCGGGGAATCGAACACCGGCTCCTGGCGGACCCAGACGCCGTTCTCGACCACCGCATCGATCGCGCAACCCACCGAGCAGTGGGTGCAGACCGTGCGCTTGACCTCGATCTTCTTGCCGTCCGAAGTGGCCGGCGCCGATTGGGCGTCAGCCTTCTTCACCAAAGTGAGCTGCGAGGCCGCGAGGCCTGCGCCCACGCCGAGCCCGGAGCGGCGCAGGAAGGCGCGCCGGTCCATGGTCGGCATGGCGCGAGAGATACCCCGCGCCAGACTGTCGACGAGTCCCCGGGACGGCGGCGCCGCTCCGGTCTCGGTCGACCTGCGTGTCAACAACATGAAAACCTCCTGTTGGACAACCGGTTGATGAAAGGATGTACTGCCAGCCGCCGCTTCAGGTGCGGGCGGTTGAGTAGTAACGCTTGATGTGCTCGGTCACCCGGTAGCCGGCTTGGTCGTGGTCAACCGGCTCGGGCTGGGCCTGGGCCTGGGCCGTCTGCTGCGGCGCAGAGACGATGCCCGTGGACGCCACCGCAGCCACGGCTGCCACTGCACCCACGGCCGTGGCACCGGCCAGGGCCTTGCGGCGGGAAAGCACTTGTTCAGATGCTGGTTTCATGAAACCTCCGTTCGAATCGCAACGCACAGACTCCTCACACATGTGTTGCGCCGTGCATAGGGTGTATTGGCGCGAAATTGCAAATTTGGGGCAATGCGGGACAGCCCTGATCGGAATTGCCATATTGGAGTGCGAGTTACGACAATTTGTCGTGAAACGACAGGCTGTCGCCTATCGGGTAAACCCGAGAATCGACCGACCACCCCGCACGGCACACCGGCATACCGCCGCGCCGGCAGCCGCCTCGCGGATGCCTTCCTACAATCCAGGCCCTGTATGACCCAAGCTGTACGCACCGTGGACCACCTGCCGGCCGGCGCCTGGGCCTGGGCCTCGGTGTTGGTGGTGGACGACGAGCCGGGCATGGTCCACTTCATCTCCAAGACCCTGCAACCCCTGGTCGGGCAGGTGCACACGGCGGGCAGTGCGGAAGCCGCAACGCTGTTGGTGGAACGCCACCGTTTTGATCTGGTCATCCTGGACATCTCCCTGCCCGGCCGCAGTGGCTTGGACTGGCTGCAAGTGCTGCGCACGGCCGGTCACGCCTTCGAGGTGGTGCTGATCACCGCCTTTGCCGATGTCGATACGGCCATCACCGCGCTGCGCGCCGGCGCCAGCGACTTCATACTCAAGCCCTTTCGCATTCCGCAGGTTCTCAATTCGGCGCGGCAGTGCCTGGAGCGCGCGCAACTCAAGCGTGAAAATTTTTTGTTGCGCCGCCACCTCGAACAGCGCGCCCCCACGCCGGGGGCGTTGATCGGTTCCTCGCTGGTGGTCCGCGGCCTGCAGGAAGCCATCCGCCGCACGGCAAGGGTGGACAGCACCGTGCTGCTCAGCGGCGAAAGCGGCACCGGCAAGGAACTGGCCGCACGGGCCCTGCACCATGGCAGCCCGCGCGCAGGTGGGCCCTTCGTGCCGGTGAACTGCGCCACCTTGTCGGGCGAGCAGGCTGAAGAGGAACTTTTCGGCAGCCCAGGGCGCGACGGCCTGTTCATCTATGCCCAGGGCGGCACGCTGTTTCTGGATGAAGTGGCCGAACTGCCGCTGGCCCAGCAAGCCAGTCTGCTTCGCTGCCTTGAAGAGCGCTGCATTCGCCCCATTGGAAGCCGCCAGGAAATACCGGTGGATGTGCGCATCGTGGCGGCCACGAACAAGGCCTTGGCTGCAGAGGTGGCCTGCGGGCGCTTCCGCGCCGACCTGTACTACCGGCTGCAGGTGGTGGAAATTCGGCTGGCCCCTCTGCGCTCCCACAAGGAAGACATCGCCGAACTGGTCCCGCACTTCATCGAAGTGCTGTGCGGGCGGTTGGGCCTGCCGGCAATCGAAGTGAGCGCCGAAGAGCTGGGCTACCTGCAAGCCTATGGGTGGCCCGGCAACGTGCGCGAACTGCGCAACTTCATCGAACGCTCGATCATCCTGGGCTCGCTCAATGTGTCGGCGCTGTATCCGCCCATGCCCAAGGTGGAGCCCCTGGCTGCAGCAGCGGCCGCGGCTGCGGTTGCGTCGGCACCCGACACCGCTGCACCCGTGGCGGCAGCGGTGCCCGAAGCGGCCGCACCGCACGAAGGGGTGGAGGCGGCCACCGAATCCATCACCGACCTGTCCACGCTGGAGCGGCGGCACATTGAAGCCACACTCCAATCGGTGGGTGGCGACAAGACCCGCGCCGCGCAACTCTTGGGCATCTCGCGCCGCACGCTGGAGCGGCGCGTGGCCGATTGGGCGGCGCAGGCCCGCAGCGGATGACAGGGCCTGCAGCCGCTGAAGCCCGACCCGCCGCGGTGGCGCCGGTGCCCACACCCGTGCACGCGCTGCCGCTCAATGCCCCGTGGCGAACGATACGCCACAAACTGCTGCTGTTGGTGCTGCTGCCCTTGGTCGGGGTGCTGCCGGTGCTGGGGGTGATTCTGCTGTGGTGGGGGGACGGTGCCATCGATGAATTGCTGCGAACCAAGGTGCGAAGCGACATGGCCGTGGCGCACGGCTACTTCGAACGGGTCATGGGCGAAGTGGGCACAGGCGCCACGATGGTGGCCGAATCCCATGGGCTTCGACGCGCGCTGGCCCGCCAGGACCCGGCCGCGCTGCAGACACTGCTGCAGGCCCAGCGCGAACGAGCCGGGCTGACCTACCTGAACTGGCAGGCCAACAGTGGTGCGCCGATGGTGACGCATCAAGGTGTGGTCGATGGGGCCGCATCTGTCGGCCGAGGGCCAGAAGGTCTGGCGCATGTGGCGGTGATGGAGGCGGCCGAATTCGCACGGTTGGCCCCCGAGGCGCGTGAACAGGTGCCCGTGCCCATCCTGCCCACGCAGGGCGCGCGCGAGTCTGGGCGCGGGGTGGAAGACCGCGCCATGGTCATCACGGCGCGTGCGCCGGTCCTGGATGAACAGGGCCGCGTGCTGGGCCATGTGCAGGCGGGCGTGCTGCTCAACCGCAACTTGGATTTCATCGACCGCATCAACGAGATCGTGTACCCCGAGGGCGCCTTGCCCTTCGGCAGCCAGGGCACGGCCACGCTGTTCCTGGACGATGTGCGCATCAGCACCAATGTGCGCCTGTTTGCGCAAGACCCGCAGTCTGGCGCGGGCGCGCGCACGCGGGCCATCGGCACCCGCGTGTCCGATTCGGTGCGGGAGGCCGTGCTGGCGCAGGGCCGCACCTGGCTGGACCGCGCCTTCGTGGTCAAGGAGTGGTATGTGTCGGCCTACCAACCCATCACCGACCACCGCGGCCAGCGCGTGGGCATGCTGTATGTGGGCTTCCTGGAAAAGCCCTTCACGCTGCTGAAATACGCCGTGCTGGCCGCCATCGGCGTGGTCTTCTTTTCCGTGATGATTGGCGCAGCATGGTTGAGCCTGCGTGCTGCGCGTGGCATCTTTCAACCCGTGGAGCGCATGGCGCGCACCATGCGCAACTTCCAGGCCGGTGACGCCCAATCGCGCGTGGGGCCGCTGCGCAGCCAGGACGAACTGGGCCACCTGGCGCGTGGCTTGGACGCGCTGCTCGAAACCATCACCGAAAAGACCCGCGCCCTGCAGGAATGGAACGCGGTGCTCGATGCGCGCGTGGCCGAGCGCACAGCCGAATTGCAGTCGGCCCAGGAGCAGCTCATGCGTTCGGAAAAGCTGGCCGTGATCGGGCAGCTCACCGCCGGCATGGCCCACGAGATCAACAACCCCATCGCGGTCATCCAGGGCAACCTGGACCTGCTTCAGCACACCCTGGGCCCGCACGCGCAATTGGTGCAGACCGAGCTGCAACTGGCCCAGCAACAGGTTGAGCGCATGCGGCTGATCGTCACGCAGATGCTGCAGTTCGCGCGGCCGGGCGACTTTGCCGGCTATGTGGAAGCCGTCGATCCGGTCAGGGCGATCGACGACTGCCTGGTGCTGACCGACCACGCCCTGCGCCAGGGCGGGATTCGGGTGCGGCGGCATCTGCAGGAGGGGCTGCGCGCCTCCATCAACCGCCAAGAACTGCAGCAGGTGCTGGTGAACTTGGTGATGAACGCGGTGCACGCCATGCCGCAAGGCGGCACCCTGAGCTTGGCCTGCCGCGAGCTGGCCATGGAAGACGGCCGCCCGGGGGTGGTGCTGGCCGTGGCCGACCAAGGCCCCGGTCTGCCGGATTCGGTGAAGGACGGGCTGTTCCAGCCTTTCGTGACGCACAAGAAAGACGGCACAGGCCTGGGCCTGTGGATCAGCCGCAGCATCGTGGAGCGTTACGGCGGCGACATCCGTGCGGCCAACCGGCCTGCCGAGGAAGGCGGTGGCGCCGAATTCACCGTGTGGCTGCAGGCCGACGGTGCCCTCAGGTCTCCAGCAGATCGAAGCCCTGGGTCTCCACCTGGATGAAGGCCCGCGTGAAATCGGCCACACGGGCATAGGCCAGGGCGCGCGGGTGGGTGGTGACCGAATCACACATCGCCTCCACCCAAGTCTGGATGTGGCTGCGGAAGAAACGGCGCTGCCGTTCGAGGTTGCACACCGCCACATCGTCACCGGCGATCAGGTAGCGCATCACCTCGAACACGAAGGCCACATGGTCCTCGGTTTCACCGCGGGCCTCATCGCGTGCCAGGCCCAGTTCGGCCAAGTCGGCGCGCAAGCTGGCCAGCGGCTTGTCGTTGAGGAAGCCACTGAGGTGGAACGAACCATACAGGAACACATCGGGGCGGCCCACGCCGTGGAACAGCGCGTCGTACTCAGCGGCGATTTGGCTGCGGTCGCTTTCACGGAAGGCCGCCACCACGGCTTCCCAAGGTGCTTCCAGGAAAGCCCCGGATTGCGGCGCCTGCGTCACCGCCACCTTGAAATGCTGCATGAGTTCGTCGTCGGGCGGCGAAAACCACAGGCGGGCCAAGAGGCCATAGACCTCGGCACGGGCGAGTTCCTCGCCATCGTCCATGGTGGCAAAACTCAGGGCGCGGATTTCTTCTTCGTTCATGGCGTCACAGGTCGGTGATCCGCACTTCGCTGGGGTTGCTGTGCAGGTCGATGACGCGGCAGTCGCCGCACATCTTCAGACGGTCGGCCCCCGCGCCGGCGAAGGCCGGATGGCCCGCGAGCTTGGTGAGCATGGATTCGATGGCACGCAGCGTGCCGAAGGGCTTTGAACACCGGATGCAGCGGAAGGGCTCCACCTCGTGCAGCACGCGCAGTTGTTTGCGGGCCTTGCCTTCGTCGGCCAACCACAGGCGGGGCTGCAGGCTGATCGCGTTTTCTGGGCAGGTGGTTTGACACAGCCCGCACTGCACGCAGTTCTTTTCCACGAAGCGCAACTGCGGCTTTTCGGGGTTGTCGGCCAGCGCGCCCTGCGGGCAAGCGCCCACGCAGGACAGGCACAGCGTGCAGGCGGCGGTGTCCACCACCAGGGTGCCGAAGGGTGAAGAGCCGAAGGTCTGGCCGCCGGGCAAGGTGATCTGCTCGGGGCGCTGTTCAGGCGCTTGGGCCGAAGCCGGCGCGCATCCCAGCAGATGGTCCACGCACAGTTCCAGCGTGGCGCGTTTTTCTGGCAGCACGGTGAAGGTGGCCGGTTTGAAGCTGGCTGGCGTGGGCGCGCGTTCGCGGGCGGTGGCCGCCACCACGGTCGCGAGTTCCTGGTCCAGGCGCGCCAGCGCCATCAGGTCTGCAGCTGCGCCGGCACGCGCGCCCGCCGCAGCGGCGTTGGCAAACGGCTCACCGGCTTCCAGCAACCGCACACCCAAGCCCGGGTAGCCCAGGCCCTGCCAAATGGCGCGGGCCAGGTCCACCTGTTCCTGCAGCGCGGTGCGGTAGTCGGGCGCCTCTTCGCCGGTGAGCATCACCACCACCTCGGCTGCGCCCCAGCACAGGGCCGAAAGCCAAATGTCCAGGCCGGTGCTGGCGGTGTGCCACACACCCAGGGGCAGCACGCGAGCCGGCAGGCCGCGCAGCACCTGACCATCCGGGCCGCGGCGGCCCAGGCGTGCATGGCGGCCCAGTTCATCAATCAATGCGCCGCCGCGCTCTTGGCTGTGCACCAGCAACACGGGCGCGCCTGGGCGGTCCAGTCCGCCGGCAGCACGCCAGGCTTGCAGCATGGTGCGGATGCGCCCGCCCAACTCGGGCGCGGTCGGCGTCTGGTAGCTCAATGCGCCGGTGGGGCACGCCGTGGTGCAGGCGCCGCAACCCACGCACAGGAAGGGCTCAACGATGATGCCGCCGCCCTGCCCGCCCACGGCCGGTGCGGCATCGGGACGGCGGGCCTTGGGCTGTGCGTGGGTCTTGCCCTTCAGCGACGCATCGCTGCGCACGGCCTTGGCCGAGCACACATCGATGCAGGCGGTGCAGCCCGTCTTCTCATTGCGGCTGTGGGCGCACAGCTTTTGTTTGTATTGGAAGAAGCGCGGCTTGTCGAACTCACCCACCAGTTCACGCAACTTCACCGCTGCGTCCCACAGGGCGCCCTCGCCGGCCTGCGGGCCCACATGCAGGTACCCCTGCGGCCACTGGTGTTGGGTATAGGCCGGCTCCTCACGCAGGTCCAACACCAGGTCGTAGCGGCCTTCGCCGGTCTGCGATTCACGCCGGAAGTCGATGGCGCCGGCGGCCTCGCACACATTCAAGCAGGCGCGGTGGCCGCTGCAGCGTGAGAGGTCGATCTGGTAGTCCAGCCCGATGGCGCCCTCGGGGCACACCTCCAGGCAGGCATTGCAGCGGGTGCACAGGTCCAGGTCAATGGGGTTGGAAGCTTCCCACTGCACCTCAAAGTTTCCGAGCCATCCCGTGACGCCCGACACCACGCCCGCATGGACCAGCCGGTCGCGTCGTTGCGAAACACCCCCGGCGCTGCGCCCACCGGATGCGGGCGTGCACAGCAGTTCCACCTCCAGGCGGTCCTGCAGGCGCAACGCTGCGGCTTGCGCACGATCGGCCGGGCCGATGACCAACACGCGACCCTGCGAGCGGTAGGTGACCACCGGGACGGGGTCGGGGTCGGGGCGCTGTGCCGCGGCAATCAGGGCGGCCATCTTGGGCAGCACCGCGCCGGCAGTCGCCGGCTCCCCGGTGGCCGACGAACGGCTCCAGCCGGCGGTTTCGCGCAGGTTCACGAACCGGATGGGACGTTCCTGCAGCGAGGGCGCGCCTTCGGTTTGCTCGCTGAGTTCCAGGAACAGGCGCTGCTCCTGCGTGCAGGCCACCAGCAGGTCGTCGGCGCCTTTGGCCGCGCGCTGAAAGGCCGGTGCCTCGCGGCGGCACAGGAGGGTGTGCACCGTCTGCAGGCCATCGGCCTCGGCGCCAGGCACCTGCTCGAGCGCGGCGGCCAGGGCCGCCCCGTCCAGGTTCATCGTGCCGTTGCAGTCACAAATCAGGGTCTTCATGTCGTGTGTTCCACATCCAGGCCCTGCGCGGCCCTTGTCGAAAGGCCCCGCCGCGCATTCCACGCGGGACTGTGCCTCAGGTGTTCTTCGAAATCGAAATGGTCGGGAACTTCGAACTGAAGTCCTTGGCCTTGGCCGCCACCTTGATGGCCACCGTGCGGGCCACCGCCTTGTAGATGCCGGCCACTTCGCCGTCCGGGTCGCTCACCACCGTGGGCCGGCCCGCATCGGCCTGCACGCGGATCGACAGGTTCAGCGGCAGCGCACCCAGGTAGTCCACGCCGTATTCGGCGGCCATCTTCTTGCCGCCGTCGGCGCCGAAGATGTGCTCGGCATGGCCGCACTGTTCGCACACATGCACCGCCATGTTCTCCACCACGCCCAGGATGGGCACGCCCACCTTCTCGAACATCTTGAGGCCCTTGCGGGCGTCCAGCAGGGCGATGTCCTGGGGGGTGGTGACGATGACCGCACCGGTCAGCGGTACGCGCTGGCTCAGCGTGAGCTGGATGTCTCCCGTGCCCGGGGGCATGTCCACCAGCAAATAGTCCAGGTCGCCCCAGTTGGTTTGGCGCAGCAGTTGTTCCAGCGCCTGCGTGGCCATGGGCCCACGCCAGATCATCGGGTTGTCCGAATCCACCAGAAAGCCGATGGACATGACCTGCACGCCGTAGTTCTCCAGCGGCTCCATGCTTTTGCCATCGGCGCTTTCGGGCCGGCCTTCGATGCCCATCATCATGGGCTGGCTGGGGCCGTAGATGTCGGCGTCCAGAATGCCCACGCGCGCGCCTTCAGCAGCCAGGGCCAGGGCCAGGTTCACCGTGGTGGTGCTCTTGCCCACGCCGCCCTTGCCCGAAGCCACCGCGATCACATTGCGCACGCCGGTGATCAGCTGCACGCCGCGCTGCACCGCATGCGCCACGATCTTGCTGCTGAGGTTGGCGCTCACGTTTTCCACACCGGCCACCGTGCGGGCCGCGGCAATCAGGGCCTTGCGCAAAGGCGGAATCTGGCTCTTGGCCGGGTAGCCCAGCTCCACATCGAAAGAGACATCGCCGCTTTCGGCACGCAGGTTCTTGAGCTGCTTGGTGGACACGAAATCCTTGCCGGTATTCGGGTCGATCACCGTCTGAAGGGCCGCCTGGACGGCCTGGACAAGTGCGGAATCAGTGGCAGACATAGGAACGGCGGATCAGAACTAAACCGACAATGGTAGCGGTTCGCGCCCGCTCACTAG
>CAMCTE010000083.1 GCA_945878385.1 Azohydromonas lata NBRC 102462
CAAGAGCGGGCACGCCCACATGGTGATCGATGCCGACCCGATGGACCCGAAGAACACTTCGGTGATCTTCTACAACCCCTGGGGCACTGCGCCGGCAGAGGGCGCAACCTTCAAGTCGCCCTTCATGTACGACCTGGCCAAACTGGTGGGTGTGAAGGGGATCGACCTGTTCATCGACGTCCCGATGGGCCCCAACGGCGGCTGAGCGTCGTGGACGCAAAAAAGGGGCGCCTCGGCGCCCCTTTTTGCTGGTGTGGTGCCCTCGGCCAGACTCGAACTGGCACGCCTTGCGGCGGCGGATTTTGAATCCGCTACGTCTACCGATTTCGTCACGAGGGCTTGGACAGCAGCTCTTTCGAGCACTGCCGAAGCCCTCCATTATGACACCTGGGGCAGCCTTATGAACCGCGAGCCGGCAAGTTGTGGCGCTCCCTGCGAAAATGCCGCCCAGGAGAAGCCATGACCGAGTACAAAACCCTGGAAGATGTGATCGGCGCCACGCCTTTGGTGCGGCTGCAGCGGCTGGGCCGAGATGTGGCGCAGCTGCGGGGCAATGTGATTCTGGGCAAGCTCGAAGGCAACAATCCCGCAGGCTCCGTCAAAGACCGGCCGGCCATCAGCATGATCGCCCGGGCCGAAGCGCGTGGCGACATTCGACCGGGCGACACCCTGATTGAAGCCACTTCGGGCAACACCGGCATCGCACTGGCCATGGCTGCGGCCATCCGCGGCTACCGCATGGTGTTGATCATGCCGGAGGACCTGTCGATCGAACGCGCTCAGACGATGAAGGCCTTCGGTGCGGAGTTGATCCTCACAGCCAAGGCCGGCGGCATGGAATCCGCGCGCGATTTGGCCGAACAGATGCAGCGCGAAGGCAAGGGGCGGGTGCTCGACCAGTTCGCCAATGCCGACAATCCAAGGGTGCACTTTGAGACCACCGGCCCGGAAATTTGGCGCGACACCGAGGGTCGGGTCACGCACTTCGTGAGCGCCATGGGCACCACCGGCACCATCACCGGCGTGAGCCGCTACCTGAAGGAACAGAACCCCGCGGTGCGCATCATCGGTGCACAGCCCAGCGAGGGCTCTCGCATCCCCGGCATCCGCAAGTGGCCACCGGCTTACCTGCCGCGCATCTACGACCCCACCCATGTGGATGAGCTGGTGTATGTGGCTCAGACCGATGCGGAGGAAATGGCCCGCCGCATGGCCCGCGAGGAAGGATTGTTTGCGGGCATTTCCGCAGCCGGAGCGTGCTGGGTGGCGCTGCAACTGGCGCAACAGGTAGAGAACGCCACCATCGTCTTCATCGTGTGCGACCGGGGGGACCGTTATTTGTCCACCGGCGTCTTCCCGGCTTGAGGCGGCAGCCCGAGGCGAAGTGCAGGGCGAACTGCAGGGCGATGTGCAAGACCCCAGCCACCGGCCAAGGCCCGTATCAGCGCCTGCAGGCCGATGACCCCCTAAAATTGAGAGTTACTCCGGACAAGACATGATGGACATCACGCGCGAACTCGATACCCGGGGGCTGAACTGCCCCCTGCCCATCCTCAAGGCCAAGAAGACTTTGGCTGAGATGACCGCGGGTCAAACCCTCAAGGTGATTGCTACCGACCCTGGCTCCATGCGCGACTTCCAGGCCTTTGCCAAACAGACCGGCAATGAACTGGTCGAGCAGGTGGCCAACGGCGACGAATTCACCATCGTGCTGCGCCGGCGTTGAGCCGTCGCTATCTTTCGCTGTCGTTCAGCCGTCGTTCAGCCGGCACCGGCCTACAGCGTCAGGTGCTTGAGGTAGTCCCTGAACCCCGTGCCCAGTGAAGGATGCTGCAGTGCCAGTTCCACATTGGCCTGCAAAAAACCTTCCTTGCTGCCGCAGTCGTAGCGCTTGCCCTCGTAGCGATAGGCGAACACTTTTTCACGGCGCAGCAGCCCGGCAATGCCATCGGTGAGCTGAATCTCGCCGCCCACCCCGCGCGGTTGGCGCGTGATTTCGTCGAACACCCCGGCGGTGAGGATGTAGCGGCCGGCCACGCCCAGATTCGAAGGCGCCTGCTCGGGCGCGGGTTTTTCCACGATGCGTGTGATGTCCATCAACCGGTCGTTGACGGCCGTGCCGGCCACGATGCCATAGCGGCGGGTGTGTTCGGGCGGAACTTCCTGCACCGCCAAAATGCTGGCACGCCACTCCTTGAACTGTTCGACCATCTGCTGCAGCACTGGCGGTTGGCCCACCATCAAGTCGTCGGCCAGCAGCACCGCAAACGGGTCGTTGCCCACCAGGCGCCGGCCGCACAGCACCGCATGCCCCAGGCCGAGGGCTTGCGCCTGGCGCACATAGACGCACTCCATGTCGTCGGGCTTGACGCTGCGCACCACGGCCAGCAGTTCTTCTTTGCCGGCCTGCTCCAGCGCCACTTCCAGTTCGTAGGTGAGGTCGAAGTGGTCTTCGATCGGACGCTTGTGGCGGCCGGTGACGAAGATCATCTCGCGCACACCGGCGGCATAGGCTTCTTCCACCGCGTACTGGATCAGGGGCTTGTCCACCACCGGCAGCATTTCCTTGGGCTGCGCCTTGGTGGCGGGCAGGAAGCGCGTGCCCAGGCCGGCGACGGGGAAGATGGCTTTCTTGATCGGCATGGGTTTATTGTGCAGGGTTGGGGCGATTGAGCACGATGGGGCGATGGGTGCGGTCGTCCAGGCTCAGCCCAGGCGGGCGCGTTGTTGCCGCACGCGGTCCAGTGTCTGGGTGAACTCCGCCACCCGCTGGCGCTCCTGTTCCACGACGGCCGCCGGGGCGCGCGCGACGAAACTTTCGCTGGCCAGCTTGCCCTGGGCTTTGGCGATCTCGCCCTCCAGCCGGGCGATTTCCTTGTCCAGTCGCGCCGATTCAGCGGCCACATCCACCTCCACTTTCAGGGCCAGGCGCAGGGCACCCACCACCAGTACGGGGGCGTTGCGGCTGGCTTCAGTGAAGGCGGCTTCATTGGCCATCGCTTCCACCGCCGAGAGTTTGGCCAGGGCCTTGATGGAGGCCGAGGCCTGTTCGATGAAGGCGGCATCGCCATGCACGAGCAGCGGCACGCGCTCGGCGGGTGACAAACCCATTTCGCTGCGCAGCGAACGGCAGGCGCCCACCACCGACTTCAGTTGGCCCATCCAGGCATCGGCTTTGGCATCCACGCGGTCGAGTTGCGCCACCGGGTACGCGGCCGTGGCCACCGTTTCCGTGCCATCGGCAGTTTTGCGCCCGGCCACCACCGCCACCGTGTTCCACAACTCGGCGGTGATGAAGGGGGTGATGGGGTGCAACAGGCGCAGCACCGTTTCCAGCACGCGTATCAGGGTGCGGCGCGTGGCCCTTTGCTGGGCCGGCGTGCCGGTGGCCAGTTGCACCTTGGCCAATTCCAGGTACCAGTCGCAGTATTCGTCCCACACATAGCCGTAGATGGTCTGGGCGACCTGGTCCAGTCGGTACTGGGCAAAGCCTTGTCCCACGGCATGCTCTACGCGCTGCAACTCGCTGGTGATCCAACGGTCGGCCTGCGAGAACACGAGGTACTGGTAGTAGGGTCCGGCCTCCTTTACCAACTGTCCGTTTTCAAAAACGGGGGCTGCGCATTCGGCCTTGGTGTGCTCTTTCAGGCCACAGTCCTGGCCTTCGCAGTTCATCAGCACGAAGCGGGTGGCATTCCAGAGCTTGTTGCAGAAGTTGCGGTAACCCTCGCAGCGCTTGGAGTCGAAGTTCACGCTGCGGCCCAGGCTGGCCATGGCCGCAAAGGTGAAGCGCAACGCATCGGCCCCGTAGGCGGGAATGCCTTGAGGGAACTCCTTTTCGGTGGCCTTGCGCACCTTGGGAGCGGTTTCGGGCTTGCGCAGACCTTGGGTGCGCTTGTCCAGCAAGGGCGCCAACTCGATGCCGTCGATCAGGTCCACGGGGTCGAGCACATTGCCTTCGCTCTTGCTCATCTTCTTGCCCTGTGCATCCAGCACCAGGCCGTGGATGTAGACATCCTTGAAGGGCACCCGGCCGGTGAAGTGCTGGGTCATCATGATCATCCGGGCGACCCAGAAGAAGATGATGTCGTAGCCGGTGACGAGTACCGATGAGGGCAGAAAGAGGTCCTGCTCGATGCTCTTCTCAGGCCAGCCCAGTGTGGAGAAGGGCACTAGGGCCGACGAGTACCAGGTGTCCAGCACATCGGGGTCGCGCTCGAGCGCGCCGCTGTAGCCGGCTGCGCTGGCCTTGGCGCGGGCCTCGTCTTCACTGCGGGCCACGAACAATTCACCGTTGGTGCCATACCAGGCCGGGATCTGGTGGCCCCACCACAACTGGCGGCTGATGCACCAGTCCTGGATGTTCTTCATCCACTGGTTGTAGGTGTTCACCCACTGTTCGGGCACGAAGCGAACCTCGCCGCTTTGCACGACGTCGATGGCCTCTTGCGCGATGGATTTCCCGTTGGCGCCGGGCTTGGTCATGGCCACGAACCATTGGTCGGTGAGCATGGGCCCGATCACCTGCCCGGTGCGCGCGCAGCGCGGCACCATCAGCTTGTGCTTCTTGGTCTCCACCAGCAGCCCGCTGGCTTCCAACTGAGCCACGATGCGCTTGCGGGCTTCGAAGCGGTCCAGGCCTCGCAACTCAGCAGGAATCTCTTCGAGATGGCTCACCACCTTCGCCGACAGGTCGAAGATGGTGATCATGGGCAGCGCATGGCGCTGTGCGACCGCGTAGTCGTTGGTGTCGTGCGCGGGCGTGACCTTGACCACCCCGGTGCCGAATTCGCGGTCGACATAGGCGTCTGCAATCACGGGCACCAGGCGTCCGGTGATGGGCAAGCGCACCTGCTGGCCGATGAGAGCGCTGTAGCGCTCGTCTTCCGGATGCACCATCACGGCGGTGTCGCCGAGCATGGTTTCCGGGCGGGTGGTGGCCACCACCAGGCTGGCGTCCGAGCCCTCAATCGGGTACCGGATGTGCCACAGGTGACCCTCTTCCTCTTCGCTTTCGACCTCCAGGTCGGAGACGGCCGACTTCAGGATCGGGTCCCAGCTCACCAGGCGCTTGCCGCGGTAGATCAGGCCTTCCTCGTAAAGGCGCACGAAGGTTTCGGTGACGACACGAGAGAGCTTGTCGTCCATCGTGAAGTATTCGTGCTCCCAGCTCACGCTGGCGCCCATGCGGCGCATCTGGCGCGTGATGGTGGAGCCGCTTTGCTCCTTCCATTCCCACACGCGGGCCACGAAATTCTTGCGGCCGAGTTCGTGCCGGTTGGTGCCTTGTTGCTCGAGTTGGCGCTCCACCACGATCTGCGTGGCAATGCCGGCATGGTCGGTGCCGGGCACCCACAGCGTGTTGTGACCGCTCATGCGGTGCATGCGGGTCAGCGCGTCCATGATGGTCTGGTTGAACGCATGGCCCATGTGCAGCGTGCCGGTCACATTGGGCGGCGGCAACTGCACGCAGAAGGAGGGTTTGGCCGGGTCCAGGCTGGGGCGGTAGGCGCCCTGCTGCTCCCACAGCGGGGCCCAGCGCGCTTCGATGGCGGCTGGTTCGAAGGATTTGGCAAGCTCGGTCATGGGGTGGTCCACGGCACCCGAGGCTGCTGGAAAGCCCCGGCGCACGGTGTTCTGAAAGGAGTTGAGATTGTAGGTTGTGGTAACTTGCCGCCCGTCTGATGCGGGGCTTGCGGCACAAGCGCTTCGCGGTGGACTACAGGGGAGAACAAAGGCGATGAAAACAAGGCACATGGGAATGCGCACCGGCGCCTGGGCGGCGCTGCTCGCACTGGGTTGGGCACTGGCGGGGTGTGGGGGTGGAGGGGGTTCAAATTCGGACCCGGCGCCGCCCGGTGCTGCTGCGCCTGCCGACCCCTTGGCCGGGCTGCCCGACGGGCCCGGATGCGCCTTGGCCGATCGCCGTACTTTCCTGGCCGACCAATTCCGTACGCAGTACCTGTACAACGACCTCACACCGGCTGTGGACCCGGCCGGCGACCTGGCGCTGGACCGCTACTTTTCAGCGTCCCTGTTCAAGGGCAACGAGCGCATCCCGTCCGACCGGTTCAGCAACTACCAGACGAGCGAGGCTTACAACCAGTTCTTCGGCGAGGGCAAAACCCTGGCTTATGGCTTGTCGGTGGCCGGGCAGGAGGTTCAAGGGCGGCCCGACCTGCCACTGTGGATCCGCGATGTGACGCCGGGCTCGCCGGCAGGCGTGGCCGGCATCCAGCGCGGCGACCGCGTCCGCCGGATCAACAGCACGCCGGTCGAAGACGCCATCGCCAAGTTCGACTTTTCCGCGCTGACGCCCCAAAGGGCCGGGCAGGAGTTGGAGCTGCAACTCGAGCGGGCGGGCGTGCTGCGCACCGTGCGCATTGGCGCATCGGTTCATGATGCGGTGCCGGTGCGCCTGGGCAAGTTGATCAACCTGCCTGACGGACGCAAGATGGGGCTGGTGCGGTTCAACTCCATGATCAACCTGGCCGAACCCGACCTGCTGGGCTACTTCCAGCAGTTCCGGGATCAGGGTGCGACCGATGTGGTCTTCGACCTGCGCTACAACGGCGGTGGTTCGGTGGCTGTGGGTGGGCGTGTCGCCGCCATGGCCGCGGGCACCAAGGCCGATGGACAGGTGTACGCGGTGCTGCGCAACAACGCGCAACTTCAATCCTCCAACTCCACCTTCCGATTTGTCAGCCCGGTGTCGTGGCGCGGCGTGAACCGGGTGTATGTGCTGTCGGGCAGTCGCACCTGTTCGGCCAGCGAGCAGATGATTTCCGGCTTGCGCGGTGTGGGCATCGAGGTGGTGCAGATCGGCTCGACCACCTGCGGCAAGCCAGTGGGTTTTCGGCCGCGCGAGCATTGCGGGCTGACCTACAGCCTGGTGAACTTCGATTCGGTCAACGCCAAGGGCGAAGGCGGCTATTACAACGGCTTCTCTGCACAATGCCGGGTGGCCGAGGACTTCACCAAATCCATGGAAGACCCCACCGAACCCCTGACGGCAGCCGCTGTGCAGCACGCACAGGGCTTGGGGTGCCCACCCGCATCAGGCCCGGATCAGGTGCCCCTGTGGGCCCGCATGCCGCGCGCCCGGCCGGTGTCTGAGGGCAGTGACCCGCCCAGCGTGATGGTGCCCTGACGATGAGCGATGCGCTGCTGCATAACCTGAACCCCGAACAGCTGGCGGCGGTGACGCTGCCGGCACAGCCATCTTTGATCCTGGCCGGCGCCGGTTCGGGCAAGACGCGTGTGTTGACCACGCGTATTGCCTGGTTGATGCAGACCAGTCAGGTGTCCCCCGGCGGGGTGATGGCCGTGACCTTCACCAATAAGGCTGCCAAGGAGATGCTCACGCGTCTGTCGGCCATGCTGCCGGTGAATGTGCGGGGCATGTGGATCGGTACCTTCCACGGCTTGTGCAACCGCTTCCTGCGGGCGCACTGGAAGGCGGCCGGGTTGCCGCAAAGCTTTCAGATTCTGGATGCATCGGACACGGTCTCGGCCATCAAGCGCGTGATCAAGGCGATGAATCTGGATGAAGAGCGCTTCGTGCCCAAGCAGGTGTCGTGGTTCATTGCGGGCAGCAAGGAAGACGGCCTGCGGCCGGGCGATGTGGACATCCGGGATGCACACACGCAAAAGTTGGTGGACATCTACCGCGCTTACGAGGACCAGTGAGCCCGCGAGGGCGTGGTGGACTTTGCCGAACTGATGCTGCGCACGGTGGAGATCATGCGCGACCAGCCGGCCATCCGGGAGCATTACCGCAGGCGCTTTCGGCACATCCTGGTGGATGAATTCCAAGACACGAACCGCCTGCAGTACGCGTGGCTCAAGATGTTTGCACCCCTGCCGGGCGAGGCCTCGGCCGACGGCGCCGTTTATGGCGCGCAGGGTGTATTCGCCGTGGGCGACGACGACCAGAGCATCTACGCCTTCCGCGGTGCCCAAGTGGGCAACATGCGCGACTTCGAGCGCGAATACCGTGTCGAGCAGGTCATCAAGCTCGAGCAGAACTACCGCAGCATGGGCCACATCCTGGATGCGGCCAATGAACTAATTGCCCACAATGAGCGCCGCCTGGGCAAGAACCTGCGCACCGAAGCGGGCCCTGGTGAGCCCATCCGCGTGCACGAGGCCACCAGCGACTATGCCGAGGCCCAGTGGGTGCTGGAGGAAATCAGCCAGGTGCATCGCGCCGGCACCGAGCGGCGCGAGATCGCCATTCTCTACCGCAGCAATGCGCAAAGCCGCGTGATGGAAAGCGCGCTCTTCAACGCCGGCTTGCCTTACCGTGTCTATGGAGGCTTGCGTTTTTTCGAGCGCGCTGAAGTCAAGCACGCGCTGGCCTACCTGCGCCTGATCGAGAACCCCAACGATGACACCAGCTTCCTGCGGGTGGTGAACTTCCCCGCGCGCGGGATCGGCGCTCGCACGGTGGAGCAGTTGCAGGACGCCGCGCGCGCCAGCGGGCGCAGCCTGGCCCAAAGCGTGGGTGCAGTGGGTGGGGCCGCGGCGGTGAAGCTGGCCGGCTTCGTGCAGATCATCGAGCGGCTGCGCGAGGCCACACGGGGCCTGACCCTGCGCGAGATCATCGAGCATGTACTGCACGACTCGGGGCTGCTCGACTTCTACCGCACCGACAAGGAAGGTGCGGACCGCATCGAGAACCTGGAGGAATTGGTCAACGCCGCTGAGGCCTTCGTCACCCAGGAGGGGTTTGGCCGCGATGCGGTGGCGCTGCCAGTGGACGAACTGGCCCCGGGTTCGCTTGCCACACCTGAGGAGGTGGGTGTCGCCGCGGCTGCGCCCGTGGAGGTGACGCCGGATGCGGAAACCGGCGAGATCATGAGCCCGCTGGCGGCCTTTCTGACCCACGCTTCCTTGGAGGCCGGCGACAACCAGGCCGAGGCGGGCCAGGACGCGGTGCAGTTGATGACCATCCACGCGGCCAAGGGGCTGGAGTTTGATGCGGTGTTCATCACCGGCCTGGAAGAGGGCCTGTTCCCCCACGAGAATGCGATGAGCGACGCCGATGGCCTGGAGGAAGAGCGACGCCTCATGTATGTGGCCATCACCCGTGCGCGCAAGCGCCTGTATCTGACCTTCAGTCAGACGCGCCTGCTGCATGGGCAAACCCGCTACAACGTGCGCAGCCGATGGTTCGACGAACTGCCCGAGGACGCCCTGAAGTGGCTCACGCCGCGCACGGCGGGCTTCGGCTCGGGTTACGCCAAGGCCTACCAGGAGGCCTGGTCGCGCGGGTCGGGTTTGGGTTCGATGGTGGGCGCGGGCCGGATGGGGCCGGCCAGCGGTGCAGGAAGGGGTTCGGGTGCCTCAGCGGGCACGCTGGGCTCGGGGGCGGGCCTGCGCAACAGCAATGGGCCCACCGGCACCGACGGGCGCCCACTGCGGGTCGGTCAAGGGGTGTTCCACACCAAGTTTGGCGAAGGTGTCATCGTCACCTTGGAAGGCTCAGGCACCGACGCGCGTGCCCAGGTGAACTTCGGGCGGCACGGCATGAAGTGGCTGGCCCTGAGTGTGGCCAAGCTCACGCCGGTGGATTGAGGTCCTCGGGGGCGTCTTCGTCGGTGCGCGGGCCGGATTCATCGCCGGCGCCAAAGCTCTGCACGAACATGAAATACAGGCTGGCGTAGAACACGACGCTGAGTGTCAATCCCAGGGGCATCGCCAAGGGGCCCATCAGGCTGCTCAGCCCCAGCACCTGCAGCAACAAGCCCAGCGCGATGCCCACGCAGGCCAACATCAGCACCCAAGCCGCCACAAACGCGGCGAAGGCCCCTTTGCTGCGCCAAATGGCCAGGGTGGAGGAAAAGAGGGACTGCGCCACGCCCTGCTGGCCCCACCACACCAAGGCCGGCGCGTGCCAGAAGGGAATGCTCAGCAGCAGCGTCAGCCCCAGTCGGGCGTACAGGCCGCCCAGCAGTTGCGGGTCGGCCAACAGTTCTTGCAGCTGTTCTCGGGTGCTGGCGTCATCCCGCCCGCTGGCCATCAGTTCCTGCAATTCACCCAGCCGGCCGCCATCGACCTGGTCGGACAAGAACAGCACCAGCAGCGACAACAGTCCATACGCACCGCAGAGTGCGAAGAGCCGATTGCGCCGCACCGCATCCGTGCGAAACGGCGCCAGGTACAGCGCGGGCGACACCACTTGCCCGCGCACTGCCGCCGCCGTGCCCATCATCATCACCAAGCCCAGCAGCGGCACGGCCGACAGCACCAGCGCGCCGCCCAGCAGGGGCAACAACAACATCACCAGCGCGAAGAACAGGAAGGTGCCGAAAAGACCCGTCAGGCCCAGAGGCTGGCGAGCGAAGATCTTCAGCGCCTGCGCAACCCAATCGAGTCCTTGGCGCGGCTGCACCGACTTGAGTACCAGTTTCATGCGGTGGATGATGCCTGCGTCAGGCCGCCCATGCGTGCCAAGGTTGATCAATGCGCGCGCGCAGCACGCGTTCGAAGTGCGTGGGGTCATGCGGCTTGAGCATGGAAGCTTCTCGCGGCAGGTGGAAGTCCCACAGGCGAGACACCCAGAAGCGCAACGCGCCGGCCCGCATGAGGGCGGGCAAGAGCCGGCGCTCGGTTCCGCTCAAGGGGCGCACCGATTCGTAGGCAGACACGAAGGCTTGCGCGCGGTCGGTGTTCAGGTGCCCAGTGTCCAGGTCGATGCACCAGTCGTTCAGGCACACCGACAGGTCGAACAGCCAAGTGTCCACGCCCGCGAAGTAGAAGTCGAAGAAGCCGGTGAGTTTTTCGTGTCCTGGCGGGCCGTCGAACATCACATTGTCGCGAAACAGGTCGGCGTGCACCGGGCCGCTGGGC
>CAMCTE010000084.1 GCA_945878385.1 Azohydromonas lata NBRC 102462
AACACTGCTGGTGTCCACCGTGGGCAGCGTGACCGCCGGTGATGTGGTGCTGCCGCTGGTACCACCGCCGCTGGCGCTGCTGCCCCCGCCGCTGCCCGCGGTGGGAGGCGCGGCCGCGCCCGACCCGCCGCCGCCACAGGCGACCAGGCTGAGCACAAGACTGAAGACGCCGGCGGTTCGGCGCCAACCTTGGTGAGGAAAGGTAGTTTTACTACGCATGAAGTACCCGGCGCTTGCGGATGAAGCCTGCAGTTTAGGAGCCTGGTGGACTTTCGGTTGTAGTAAAACTACCATTCCGAAGTTCTGTTTCTTTCCTGCAAGGCCCTTCGATGTTGCTTGCCCGCATACTGTTGTCGACGCTCTTGTCCGCCGCAGGACTGTTGTCACCCACCGGGGCGCAGGGTGCCGAGGGGCCCGGCTTGAAGGCCTGCAACGCGCCTGAGGCCAGCCGTCGCCTGGGCCCTGCACCGTCGCCCACCTGGAGCCGTTTGACCGCGCGGGCTGCATTCCTGGACGGCCGCACGCTGCGGCTGGGCCATTCGGTGCAGACGCGCGGAGTGGACCGCTGGGTCTTGGCCAGCGGCGATGCCCTGGCCTTGCAGCTTGAACTGGGTGTCGTGCTGGAGGCCCGCATTCGCGCGCTGCCCCTGACGAAACTTGAACGAGCGGACGAGGCGCGTGCGCGGGCTTCAGCGGCCGCCCGTGCAACTGCCCACTTGGGTGAGGGTGGGGTGTGGGCCTTGCCCGACCCACCGCCAGCCGCTGACGACGCCTGGCGCGCGCTGCATGAGGAGCCCTTGGCGGTGGTGGGCTTGGATGCCCAAGGGCGCGTGGTGGCGGCCGAACGGGTGCAGGCCGCGCAGGCGCTGGACGACCTGTATGCGCAGGCCGCGCAATGGCCGGCCTTGGGGGTGACGGTGCGGCCGGGGAAGGGTGCCGGCACCGGCGCGGGCAGTCTGGCCGAACCGGGAACCGAATGGGCCTTGTGGGCACCCACGGCGCGCCGGGTGTGGGTGTGCTTGCACGGCCCGCGCGGTGGGGCCGCCACGGCGCTGTGGCCCGCTGAGCGCGAGGCGCACACCGGCATCTGGCGGGTGCGTCATGCACAGGACTTGCGGGGCCGCACCTACCGCTATCTGGTCGAGGTGTTCGTTCCGGGCGAGGGTTGGGTGCGCAACCGGGTGACCGACCCCTATTCCATCAGCCTGACCGCCGATTCGCAGCACAGCTACATCGGCGACCTGGAAGATCCTTCCCTGGCCCCGCGCGGATGGCGCGGCCACGCGCGGCCTGCAGCGCCCACCCATGCAGTGGACATGTTCATCAGCGAACTGCATGTGCGCGACTTCTCAGCCAGCGACCGCAGTGTGCCGGCCGCGCAACGCGGCAAATACCGGGCCTTCACACATACCCACAGCCTGGGCATGCGGCACCTGAGCGCCCTGGCGCGCGCAGGCCTGACCGATGTGCACCTGCTGCCCATCTTCGACCTGGCCACCGTGCCCGAGCGCGGATGCAAGAGCCCCGACGAACGGCAGTTGCGCGCCGCAGCACCCGACGCGGCCCGCCAGCAGGCGCTGGTGCAGGCCGTGGCCCAGCGGGACTGCTACAACTGGGGCTACGACCCCTGGCATTTCAATGCGCCCGAAGGCAGTTTCGCCAGCGATGCGAACGACCCGGCGGTGCGCATCCGCGAACTTCGGCAGATGGTGATGGCGCTGCATGCCCAGGGTCTGCGGGTGGGCATGGATGTGGTCTACAACCACATGTCGGCCTCGGGCCAGAACCCGCGCTCGGTGCTGGACCGCATCGTGCCGGGCTACTACCACCGGCTCAACGCCCTGGGCGAGGTGGAGCGTTCCACCTGCTGCGACAACACCGCCACCGAGCACCGGATGATGCGGCGGTTGATGATCGATTCGGCCGTGCTGTGGGCGCGTCACCATGCGATCGATTCCTTTCGCTTTGACCTGATGGGCCACCAGCCCCGCGAAGCGATGGAAGCCCTGCAGGCGGCGGTGAACGAGGCCGCCGGGCGCTTCGTGCCGCTGATTGGTGAGGGTTGGAACTTCGGCGAGATTGCCAACGGTGCCCGCTTCGAGCAGGCCTCGCAGCTGTCGCTCAACGGCAGCGGCATCGGCACCTTCAACGACCGCCTGCGCGATGCGGCTCGCGGTACGCGTCACGGGGACGATGTGGCCACCACCGTCTCGCGCAAGGGCTGGATCAACGGCGCGCAGGGGCGCGAGCTGGCCGAGGCCGCCGACCTCATCCGCGCGGGGCTGGCCGGCTCTTTGCGCGATGTGGTGCTGCCCCTGCAAGACGGCCGCACCGTGGCCGCGCAGGACTTGGTCTACAGCGGCCAGCCCGCCGGTTATGTGAGCGAACCCGGCGAGGTGGTGAACTATGTGGAGAACCACGACAACCCCACGCTCTTCGACCTCAACGCCTTCAAGCTGCCCCTGAACACGGGCGCGATGGCCCGCGCACAGTTGCAGGTGCTGGGCTCGGCCCTGGTGGCGTTGTCGCAAGGTGTGGCGTACTGGCACGCAGGGCAGGAGATCCTGCGTTCCAAGTCCATGGACATGAACAGCTTTGATTCGGGCGATTGGTTCAACCGGCTGGACTGGAGCCTGCGCGACACCGGATTCGGTGCCGGCCTGCCCCCGGGGCAAGACAGCCGCGCCTTCTGGCCGGCGATGGCGCCCCGCCTGGTGCAGCCGGGCATCAAGCCCACGCCGCAGGTGATCCGTTTCAGCCGCGATGCGCACCTGGACCTGCTGCGCCTGCGGGCTTCTACGCCGCTGCTGCGCTTGCCCACGGCGCAGGCCATCCGCGAGCGGGTGAGCTTCCCGGGCAGCGGGCCGGGTGCACGCGCCGATTTGATTGCCATGCGCATCGAGGGGCGCGGCTGGCCGGATTCACCGCACACCGCGGTACTGGTGGTGTTGAATGCAGCTGACGAGGCCGGCGTGTTGGTGTTGAAGCCTGAGGAAGCCGCGGCATGGGTTTTGCACCCCGTGTTGGCATCACCCGAGGCCGCCGATGGCCGTCTGCGGGAGCAGGCGCGGTGGGCAGCACCGCAGCGGAGCATCACCGTTCCTCCGCGCAGTGCTGCAGTATTCGTGGTGCCCTGAACTGGGGCGCGGCAGAGCGCTGATCGCACCAAGTTTGTGCAGCACAACGGTCGAGTGCACCGAAGCGGTGTGATCCGGCCTGTAGGGGGCGCGACGCCGCGCCCCAATTCGGGCATGTGGCTTGCATGCTGATGGTGCACAACCACACAGGATGGTGCGCCGCACCGTCCACTCGCACTGGAGAACCCCTTGGAGTCGATCAAGCCGGGCGCCGACGCGCTCTTCATTTTGCTGGGCGCCATCATGGTGCTGGCCATGCATGCGGGCTTTGCCTTTTTGGAACTGGGCACCGTGCGCCAGAAGAATCAGGTCAATGCGCTCGTGAAGATCCTGGTGGACTTTTCGGTGTCCACCGTTGCGTATTTCTTTGTGGGCTACACGGTGGCCTACGGCACCGACTTCATGACCGGCGCCGGCACACTGGCCGCCAACAACGGCTATGAACTGGTCAAGTTCTTCTTCCTGCTGACCTTTGCGGCGGCCATTCCGGCCATCGTCTCCGGTGGCATCGCCGAGCGCGCGCGCTTTGGCCCGCAGTTGATTGCCACGGCGGTGATCGTGGGCCTCATCTACCCCTTCTTCGAAGGCGCGGTGTGGGGTGCGGATTCGGCCTTCCAGGCGTGGGTGAAGGGCATCGGCGGGGCCGATTTCCACGACTTTGCCGGCAGTGTGGTGGTGCACGCGGTGGGCGGCTGGATTGGGCTGGCCGCGGTGGTGCTGCTGGGCGCGCGGCACAACCGTTACCGCAAGGACGGTTCACTGAGCGCGCACCCGCCTTCAAGCATTCCCTTCCTGGCCCTGGGCGCTTGGATCCTGGCGGTGGGCTGGTTTGGTTTCAATGTGATGAGCGCGCAGACCATCGACAAGATCTCCGGCCTGGTGGCAGTGAATTCGCTCATGGCCATGGTGGGCGGCACGCTGGTGGCGGTGCTGATGGGCCGCAACGACCCGGGCTTTGCCTACAACGGCCCCTTGGCGGGCCTGGTGGCCGTGTGCGCGGGGTCGGATGTGATGCATCCGGCTGGCGCGCTGGTGGTGGGCGGTGCGGCCGGTGGCCTGTTCGTGCTGTTCTTCACCTGGACGCAGAACAAGTGGAAGATCGACGATGTGCTGGGCGTGTGGCCGCTGCATGGCTTGTGTGGGGCGTGGGGCGGTATCGCCTGCGGGATCTTCGGCCAGGAAGCCTTGGGCGGCTTGGGGGGCGTCAGCCTGATGTCGCAAGTGATCGGCACGCTGGCCGGCGTGGCTTGGGCTTTGACCGGCGGTTTCCTGGTGTACGGCGTGCTGCGCATGGCCATGGGCCTGCGCCTGAGCGCTGAAGAGGAATTCAACGGCGCCGACCTGTCGATTCACCGGATCGGTGCCACACCGGAGCGGGAGACCACCTGGTGAACGTCACCGCGGTGGTGTGGGGTATCCCCAACTGCGACACCGTCAAGGGCATGCGCACCGCACTGGCGCAAGCGGGCTGGGTAGTGGACTTCCGTGATTTCAAGAAGCTGGGCGTGCCGCAGGATCGCCTGCCGGTGTGGGCAGCGGCCGTGGGGTGGGAGCGGCTGCTCAACCGGCAGGGCACCACCTGGAAGAAGCTGGAGCCTGCGGTGCAAGCGGCTGCTGCGGATGCCGCCGGTGCTGCGGCCTTGATGGCCGCACAGCCCAGTGTGGTCAAGCGCCCGGTGATCGAGTGGCCCGACGGCCGCATCACGGTGGGCAAGGTGGCGGTTTCGCCGCCGGCTTGAAGAACCGGCCCATCGCGCCACCGTTGCACGCCGGGTGTGACCGACGGCCTAGGCGCCAACCCCAGTCCGGCTGATAAGCTCTGACGATGTTTACCGGCATTGTTCAAGGTGTGGCGGCGGTTGACGCCCTCACCGACCGTTCGGGCCTGCGCACGCTGCGCATGGCCTTTCCTTCCGAATTCCTTCAAGGCGTGGAGATTGGCGCCAGCATTGCGCTCGATGGTGTGTGCCTGACGGTCACGCGCTTTGATGTGGCCGCCTCCTCCGCCGAATTCGATGTGATGCAGCAGACCCTGAACCTCACGACGCTTGGCGGCCTGCGGGTGGGCTCGCGGGTGAACGCCGAACGCGCTGCGCGGGAAGGCGCCGAGGTGGGCGGTCATGTGCTCAGCGGTCATGTGGACTTCTGCGCCCAGGTGGCCCAGGTGCGCCAGCCCGAGAACAACCGCGTGTTGCGTTTTGCCGTTCCCGCGCCCTGGATGCGTTATGTGTTCGCCAAGGGCTACATCGCCGTCAACGGGGCGAGCCTGACGGTGGCCGAAGCGGGCCACGAAGAGGGCGGAAGCGGTTGGTTCGAAGTGTGGTTGATTCCCGAAACCCTGCGCATGACCACCTTTGGCGACAAGCGCGAGGGCGATGCGGTACACATCGAAATTGAACGGGCCACGCAGGTGATGGTGGACACGGTGCGCCGCGCCCTGGACGAACGGCTGGGCCCCCTGATGCCGGTGCTGCAAGACCTGGCCCGCGAACGCGGCCTGAACTGGAACTGAAGGCCATGGGACCCGGCGACGAGGTGGACAGCACCTTCTTTTGGCATGACTACGAGACCTTCGGCATCGACACGCGGCGCGACGCCCCCGCGCAGTTCGCCGGTATCCGCACCGATGCGGAGTTGAACGAGGTGGGCGAGGCGGTGATGCTGTACTGCAAGCCGCCGCGCGACGCGCTGCCCGACCCGGGTTCCTGCCTGATCACCGGCATCACGCCGCAACTGTGCGAGGAGCGCGGTCTGGGTGAGGCGGCCTTCGCCCAGCGGGTGTTGGACGAACTGGGCGCCCCGGGCACCATCGGCGTGGGCTACAACACCTTGGGCTTCGATGACGAGGTCACGCGCCACCTGTTCTGGCGCAACCTCATCGACCCCTATGGGCGCGAGTGGCAGAACCAATGCGGCCGCTGGGACCTCTTCAATGTGGTGCGCTGCGCCTACGCCCTGCGGCCTGAGGGGCTGGTGTGGCCGGTCAAGGAAGATGGCCGCACTTCCCTGAAACTGGAGCACTTGAGCGCCGCCAATGGGCTGATGCACGAAGCCGCGCATGACGCCCTGAGCGATGTGCGCGCCACCATCGGCCTGGCACGCCTGCTGCGATCGAAACAACCCAAGTTGTTCGACTACTGCCTGGGCTTGCGCCACAAGCGCGCGGTGCAGCAGGTGATTGGGCCGCTGGGCGCTCAGCGCCAACCTTTCTTGCATGTCTCGGGCATGTACGGCCACGAGCGCGGCTACCTGGCGGTGGTGTGGCCCCTGGCGCAGCACCCCACCAACAGCAATGAAGTGATCGTTTGGGACCTTGCCGCCGACCCCTGCGAATTGCTGGGCCTGTCGGTGACCGACATCCGCACCCGCCTGTTCACGCGGCGCGAAGACCTGCCCGAGGGCGTCACCCGCCTGCCGATCAAGAGCGTGCACATCAACAAGAGCCCAGTGGTGATCAAGCGCCTGGACACGCTCAGCGACAAGCGCGCTGCGCATTGGGGCGTGGATGTGGCCCAGGCGCTGCGGCATGCGCAGGCTGCTCTGGCCCAGGCCAGCGCCTTCGACGCTTTGCCTTGGGCTCAGGTGTTCAGCCGAGAGCCGCGTGAAGGCGATGACGAATTGGACGCTGAACAGACGCTGTACGGCGGCGCGTTCTTGTCGAACAACGACCGCCGCGCCCTGGAAAAGCTGCGCCTGCTTTCCGGTCAGGACCTGGCCCGCCAGCGCCCGGCCTTTGAAGACGCGCGCCTGGACGAGATGCTGCTGCGCTACCGGGCCCGCAACTGGCCCGAGGCGCTGGAAGCGGCAGAGCAGGCCCAATGGCTGAGCCACTGCCGCGCGCGACTGCTGCAAGGCAAGGGAGGGCATCGCACGGTGGCGCAGGTGCTGGCGCGCATAGACGAGTTGGCCGACGAGCGGATGCAGGCCGAGGACGAGCGTGGACAGGCGGTGCTGGAGGCTTTGGTGGACTGGGTGGAAGCCATCGTTCCCTGAGCCTTGGGAGATCCTCGCCCGATTTCAGGTTGAATTGGCGGGCAAGTTACCCAGCCCAGGGTCCTGTTCCTGACGCACGGCCTTTGACAGTGGCTACCATCGGGTCCCAAAAGGGAGGATTCACAAAGTGGACCTGTTCGGCGGTTTCTTGTCGAGCCAGGGCTATATGCCCCATGGCTACTGTTTTACCTGGACGCCTTCGTTGTTGTGGTCGATGGTGTTGTCCGACGGGGTGATTGCCCTGTCGTATTTTTCGATCCCCGCGGTGATCGTGAGCTTTTACTCCAAGCGCCCCGATCTTCAATACCGTGGTGTGGCGGCCCTGTTCGGCCTGTTCATCATGGCCTGCGGCATCACGCATGTGCTGGCCATCTGGACCATCTGGGTGCCCGACTATGGGGTGGAGGCGCTGACCAAGATGGTCACAGCCGTCGTGTCTCTGGTCACTGCGGCGGCCCTGTGGCCGCTGCTGCCCAAAGCGCTGAAAATTCCCTCGGTGCAGCAGCTGCAGCAGGCCATCGCCTCGCTGGAGACCGAGATGGCCAAGCGCAAGACGGCCGAAGAACACCTGCATGAGACCGAGCAGAGCCTGGCCGCCACCCTCAACAGCATCGGCGCGGGCTTCATCCGCACCGATGCCGCTGGGCGCATCAGCCGCATCAACGAAGCCGCGCAGACCATGCTGGGCGTGGAGGTGGTGCAGGCCCAGGGGCTGGCCTTGCGCGAGGTGTTGGTGCAGGATGCAGCCAGCCCGGTCTACAGGCCCGGTCTGTTTGATTCGATCCACTCCCTGACCGAAGGCGGACAAATTCACCGCCTCACCCTGCACAGCCGAAGCGGGGCTCTTGTCTCGGCGGAGATTCAGGCCACGCTCAACCGCACGCCGCAGGGCGCGGTCAGTGGCGTGACCCTGCTGCTGCGCGACATGACGGCCCTGCGCGATGCGCAGGCCGAACTCAACCGGCTGGCGGCCATTGTGGAGTCTTCTGCGGACGCCATCATTTCCAAGACCTTGGATGGCCGCATCACCAGCTGGAACCGCGGCGCACAGGAAATCTTTGGCTACACGGCTGATGAGGCCATCGGGCAGTCGGCCCTGATGCTGATTCCACCCGACCGGGCGCAGGAGGAG
This sequence comes from Azohydromonas lata NBRC 102462, assembly GCA_945878385.1. Lineage (GTDB taxonomy): Bacteria > Pseudomonadota > Gammaproteobacteria > Burkholderiales > Burkholderiaceae_C > RFTU01. The sequence goes on from CAMCTE010000084.1 coordinate 8,263, forward strand.
ATGGACATTCTGGCCAGTCTGGCCGATGGGCGACGCGTGCCGCACTTCAACACGGTTCGGTTGACCAAGGATGGCCGGCAGATTGATGTGTCGGTGACGATTTCACCGATCCTGGATGCGCGTGCCCAGGTGGTGGGTGGGTCCAAGATTGCGCGCGACATCACGCAGCAGCGGGAAGCGGAGGCTGCGCGCGAACGCAGCAAGGCCCTGGAGGTGGAGAACAGCCAGATCCAGGAAACCAGCCGTGTGAAGAGCCTGTTCCTGGCCAATATGTCGCACGAACTGCGCACGCCCCTGAACTCGATCATCGGCTTTGCCGAACTGCTGGAGTCAGGTGCCGTCCCGGCTGATTCGCCCAAGCACCAACAGTTCCTGGCCAATATTTCCCGCAGTGGCGAGCACCTGCTGCGGCTGATCAATGATGTGCTGGACTTGTCCAAGGTGGACGCGGGCAAGTTGTCGTTCACGCCGCAGCCGGTGCAACTGGCCCATACCTTGGAAGAAGTGATCGCGGGCATGATGACCGGCACGGCCGCCAAGCGCTTGCAGGTGAGCTGCGAGGTCGACCCGTTGATCGGCGTGGTGCAGATCGACGACGGGCGGTTCCGGCAGGTGCTGTTCAACTACCTGTCCAACGCGGTGAAGTTCACGCCGGAGGCCGGGCGCATTGCGGTGCGCGCCACCGCTGAGGGGCCTGAGCATTTCCGCGTGGAGGTGGAAGACACCGGGTCGGGCATTGCGGCGCAAGACCTGGCGCGGCTGTTCGTGGAGTTCCAGCAGTTGGATTCGAGCTTCACCCGCAAGCATCAGGGCACCGGCTTGGGCCTGGCGCTGACCAAACGCCTGGTGGAAGCACAAGGCGGCAGCGTGGGCGTGCGCAGCACCGTGGGGCAGGGCAGTGTGTTCCACCTGGTGCTGCCGCGCATCACCCAACCCATCAACGCGGATTGAACATGGCCTGCATCCTGGTGATTGACGACCAACCGATGAACCTTGACCTGGTTGAGTATGTGATGCTGAAGGCCGGCCACACGGTGATGACGGCCGATTCGGCGGAGATGGGCTTTGCGCGGATGGCCGAGTGCCGGCCCGACCTCATCCTGATGGACATTCAGATGCCCGGGATGGACGGGCTGGAGATGACGCGGCGCCTGAAGGCCGCACAGGTCACGCGCGACATCGTGGTGGTGGCCTTGACCGCCTATGCCATGAAGGGCGACGAGCAGCGCATGATGGAGGCCGGATGTGACGGCTACCTGGCCAAGCCGATCAATGTGAGAACCTTCGCCGACCAGGTGGCTCACTGGTTGCCGGCGGCATGAAAAAGGCCGGGCGTGGGCCCGGCCTGTTTCTGCAAGGGCCGGGTCTCATCCCCGGCCTGTGGCATGTCGTTCGGGTCGCCCCTCAGACCGTCACATCCTTGGCCACATCCGCATACTCTTCGATCTGGTCGAAGTTCATGTACTTGTAGATGTTGGCCGCGTCGGTGTTGATGATGCCCACGGCCTCCTGATATTCCGCCAGCGTGGGGATGCGGCCCAGCTTGGAACACACCGCCGCCAATTCGGCCGAGCCCAGGAACACATTGGTGTTCTTGCCCAGGCGGTTGGGGAAGTTGCGGGTGCTGGTGGACATCACCGTGGCGCCTTCACGCACCTGGGCCTGGTTGCCCATGCACAGGCTGCAACCCGGCATTTCGGTGCGTGCACCGGCCGTGCCGAAGGTGGCGTAGTGGCCTTCCTTGATGAGCTCGCTTTCGTCCATCTTGGTGGGCGGGGCCACCCACAGCTTCACGGGAATGTCGCGCGCACCGCCCAGCACCTTGGCCGCGGCTCGGAAGTGCCCGATGTTGGTCATGCACGAGCCGATGAAGGCCTCGTCGATCTTGGTGCCGGCCACCTCGCTCATGAACTTGGCATCGTCCGGGTCGTTGGGGCAGCAGACGATGGGCTCCTTGATATCGGCCAGGTCGATTTCGATCACCGCTGCGTATTCCGCATCCTTGTCGGCTTCCAGAAGCTCAGGCTTGGCCAGCCAGGCCTCCACCGCCTTGATGCGGCGCTCGAGTGCGCGCTTGTCCTCGTAGCCGTTGGCGATCATGTTTTTCATGAGCACGACGTTGGAGGTGAGGTACTCGATGATCGGTGCTTGATTGAGCTTGATCGTGCAGCCGGCGGCGGAGCGCTCGGCCGAGGCGTCGGACAACTCGAAGGCCTGCTCCACCTTCAGGTCGGGCAGGCCTTCGATTTCCAGCACGCGGCCGCTGAAGATGTTCTTCTTGCCCTGCTTGGCCACCGTGAGCAGCCCGGCCTTGATGGCGTACAGCGGAATGGCGTGCACCAGGTCGCGCAGTGTGACGCCCGGCTGCATCTGGCCCTTGAAGCGCACCAGCACCGATTCGGGCATGTCCAGCGGCATCACGCCGGTGGCTGCACCAAAGGCCACGAGGCCCGAGCCGGCGGGGAAGGAAATGCCGATGGGGAAGCGGGTGTGTGAATCACCACCCGTGCCCACGGTGTCGGGCAGCAGCAGGCGGTTGAGCCAGGAGTGGATGACGCCGTCACCCGGACG
>CAMCTE010000085.1 GCA_945878385.1 Azohydromonas lata NBRC 102462
CACGACCGGCGTGCTGGTGGCCGCATCGATCTTGTCCTCGCGCATGCTCACACCCATGGGGCCGCTGGCCAATGTGTTGTCTCGCTGGCAGCACGCCAAGGTGGCGATCAAGGGGCTCAACGAACTGCTGCAGCGCCCGGTGGACCACCCCAAGGGGCAGGTGATGGCGCGATTGACCAGCGTCACCGGTCGCTATGAACTGCGCAACGCCCGCTTCAGCTATGACCCCCGTCAGGCTGCGCCTACGGTGGACATACCGGGCATGAACATCGCCGCAGGCGGCAAACTGGCGGTGCTGGGCCGCAACGGTGCAGGCAAGTCCACGCTTTTGTACATGCTCTCGGGCCTGTTGCAGCCGCAGTCGGGCGATGTGTTGCTGGACCAGATGAAGCTCTCGGGAATCGACCCGGCCGATGTACGCCGCGAAGTGGTGCTGCTGAGCCAGAACGCGTCGCTGTTCTTCGGCAGCATTCGCGACAACCTCACCTTGGGCATGCCCGATGCCGATGATGCGGCCATCGCGCGTACCCTGGAACTCAGTGGTGCCCTGGGCTTCGTGAACGCTTTGCCGGCGGGTCTGAGCCACATCATCAAGGAAGGTGGGCACGGCTTGTCCGGTGGTCAGCGTCAAGCCTTGTTGTTGGCGCGAACCGTGCTGCGCAATCCGCAGGTGGTGATCCTGGACGAGCCCACCGCCTGGATGGACGAAGTGACCGAGCGCCTGGTCATTCAAAACCTTTCGCGCTGGTTGGGTTCGCGCACGCTGATTGTGGCCACGCACCGCTTGCCGGTGCTGTCGCTGGTGGAGCATGTCTTGGTGTTGGAAGGGGGCAAGCCGGTGCTGCTGGATACGCGCGACAAGGTGATCCAGTCGATGCGGGGTGGCAAGCTGAACCCTGCCTCAGCGGCCGCCCCGGCGGCCGCACAGACTGCCGCACAAGCTGAGGCTGCCGAGCCCGCCGGCGGTGCGGCCAGCGGTTTGAGCAGTGCCCCGGCAAGCGCTTCACCCCATGCAGGCAAGGGGGCTCAGGATGTCTGATCGCCAGTCTTCATCCCTGGCGCGGGATTGGGTTTCGAGCCACCCTTCTTCTGCGGTGGCCTGGCTCACCCTGTTGGCCCTGTTGGTGTTCATCCTGTGGGCGCGCGCCTTCGAAATTGATGAGGTGGCACGCGGCGCGGGCAAGGTGATTCCGGCCTCACGCGAGCAGGTGGTGCAGTCCTTGGAGGGGGGCATCCTCACGAGCATCAAGGTGCGAGAAGGGCAGGTGGTGCAGCGCGGGCAGGTGGTGGCGCAGTTGGACCCCACGCGCATCGAAAGCGGCGTGCAGGAGACGCGTGCGCGCCTGCTTTCAAGCATGGCGGCATCGGCGCGGCTGGCCGCGGAGGTCAATGGCACGCCGCTGGCGTTTCCGGCCCAGGTGCAGCGCGACCGCGCCCTGGTGGCGGCGGAGACCGCGCTGTACCGTTCGCGCCGCGACAGCCTGGAGAAGACGCTGTCGGGCATCCGAGAGTCCTTGGGGCTGGTCAAGCGCGAATTGCAGATGACCGAATCGCTGCGGGCGCAGGGTGCGGCCAGCGATGTGGAGGTCTTGCGCCTGCGGCGCCAGGAAGCCGAACTGCTGGCCAAGGCCGATGAGGCGCAGGCGCAATACCAGGTTCGCGCCCGTGAAGAACTGGCCAAGGTCAATGCCGAGGTGGATGTGCAGCAATCGGTGCAGCGCGGCCGTTCGGACGCATTGGGCCGTCTCACGGTCACTTCGCCGGTGCGAGGCGTGGTCAAGGACATCGAAAACAACACGGTGGGCGGTGTGATTCCGCCCAACGGCAAACTGATGACCATCGTGCCGGTGGATGACAGCCTGTTGGTGGATGTACGCATTTCGCCGCGCGATGTGGCCTTCATCACGCCGGGGCAGGCCGCCACGGTGAAGGTGACGGCCTACGATGCGGCCATCTACGGCAGCCTCAAAGGGCAGGTGGCATCCATTTCACCGGACACCATCCGCGACGATGTGCGGCGCGATGAGTACTACTACCGGGCCCTGGTGCGCACCGAGGTCAGCAGCCTGAAGGGCCGCGATGGTGCCGAGTTGCCCATCTTCCCGGGCATGGTGGCCGAGGTGGAAGTGCACACGGGCAGCAAGTCGATCTGGACTTACCTGGTCAAGCCCTTCAACAAGGTGGGCCAAGCAATGGGTGAGCGTTGATGGTCAAGCCGTGCGGCCGCGCTGCTCAGCGCGGCAACAGCGCATTCAGTCGGATGCGCGGAACGGCCAGGCCCTGTTGCTCAAGAGCCTGTTCCATCAGGGGTTGAAGCTGCCTCAGCTTGGTGAGCGCAGCGGCCTGGCGGGTCAGCAGTGTCCAACCTTGGTCGTCCCAGGGGCCGGCCATCAGGTGTGGGCGCAGCGCGGCTGGCAGCACCGGCAGCACCGCACGCAGGCAGGCTTCAGACCGGGCCAGGCGCTGCGCGAGGCTGGCCAGGGACTGGTCTTCGCGCAGTGTGGCGCCCACCGAGCGGGGCAGGGGCACCGAATCAGCGAACCTGCCCATCGACATACCACCAATGGCCGGCTTCGAGAACGAAATGGCTGGTCTCGTGCAGGCGGTGCGCCTTGCCGCCCAGTTTGCTGCGTGCCACGAATTCAACCGTGGCCTCGTGCGGGCCTGTGGCTTGGAAGCGGCGCACCTCCAGGCCCAACCACTTGAGGCCCGGCGGCATGGCGTCCAGCGTGGCCGGCCGCGTACTGGCGTGCCAAGTGGCCAGCAGATAGTTCGACAAGCCCAGGGCATAGGCGCTGTAGCGCGAGCGCATCAACGCCAGCGCATCCGGCGCATGCAAGTGCTGCGCGCCCGCGTGCCAGCGGCCGCAGCAGTCGGCCAGCGCATGACCGGTTCCGCAGGGGCAGGGCGGTGAGAGCAGGCTCATGCCAATGAGTGTAGGCCCGGGATAAACTTGAGGGTTGACCTTTTTGACGGCGCGGGCGTTCAAGCCCGAGCCCACATGCGCATGTTGCCCAAGCTCCTGACCTCGATTTTCGGCAGTCGCAATGACCGCCTGCTCAAGCAGTACCGCAAGGTGGTGCAGCAGATCAATGCACTGGAGCCCCGCTTCGAGCAGATGGACGACGCCGCGCTGCGCGCCTTCACCGACGAATTGCGGGCTCGCGCTGCGGGTGGCGCTTCACTGGACGACATCCTGCCGGAGTCTTTCGCGCTGACCCGAGAGGCGGGCAAGCGCGCCCTGCGGATGCGCCATTTCGATGTGCAGCTCATCGGCGGCATGGCCTTGCACAACGGCAAGATTGCCGAAATGCGCACCGGTGAAGGCAAGACGCTGATGGCCACGCTGCCCGTGGTGCTCAATGCGTTGGCCGGCAAGGGTGTGCATGTGGTCACCGTCAACGACTACCTGGCCCGACGCGACGCCGAGTGGATGGGGCGCCTGTACAACTTCCTCGGCTTGAGCGTGGGCGTGAATGTCCCAGGCATGGACCGCGAAGCCAAGCAGGCCGCCTACAACGCAGACGTCACCTACGGCACGAACAACGAATTCGGCTTCGACTACCTGCGCGACAACATGGTCTACGAGACCCGCGACCGCGTGCAGCGCACGCTGCACTACGGCATCGTGGATGAGGTGGACTCCATCCTGATCGATGAGGCCCGCACGCCGCTGATCATCAGTGGGCAGGCCGAAGACCACACCGAGATGTATGTGCGCATCAACACGGTGGTGCCGGGCTTGAAGCGCCAGATCGGCGAGGCCGACCCGCGCACCGGCGAGGGAGTGATCGAGCCGGGCGATTTCACGGTGGATGAAAAGTCCCACCAGGTGGTGCTGACCGATGCCGGCCACGAGCATGCCGAAGAACTGCTGGCCCAGGCGGGCCTGCTGCCTGAAGGCGCCAGCCTGTACGACGCGGCCAATGTGACGCTGATGCACCACGTGTACGCGGCCCTGCGTGCCCACCACCTGTACAACCGCGACCAGCACTATGTGGTGCAAAACGGTGAGGTGGTGATCGTCGACGAATTCACGGGGCGCCTGATGAGCGGCCGCCGCTGGAGCGACGGACTGCACCAGGCGGTGGAAGCCAAGGAGGGCGTGGCCATCCAGTCTGAGAACCAGACCATGGCCTCCATCACCTTCCAGACCTACTTCCGCATGTACGGCAAGCTTTCGGGCATGACCGGCACAGCCGACACCGAGGCCTACGAGTTCCAGGAGATCTACGGCCTGGAGACGGTGGTCATTCCACCGAACCGACCCACGGTTCGCCGCGACGAGAACGACCTGGTCTACAAGACGGCGCAGGAAAAGCACAACGCCGTGATCGAGGACATCCGCGAGTGCCATGGCCGGGGCCAGCCGGTGCTGGTGGGCACCACCTCCATCGAGAACAGCGAACTGCTGAGCGACCTGCTTCAAAAAGCGGGCCTGCCGCACCAGGTGCTCAACGCCAAGCAGCATGCCAAAGAAGCGGAAATCGTGGCCCAGGCCGGCCGGCCCGGCATGATCACGATCGCCACCAACATGGCCGGCCGCGGCACCGACATCGTGCTGGGTGGCAGCGTGGAAAAGCAGGTGCAGTTCATCGAAGCTGATGTGGCTCTGCCTGATGCGGTGAAGGCCGAGCGCACCGCCACCTTGCACAGCGAGTGGCAGGGGCTGCACGATAAGGTCAAGACAGAGGGCGGCCTTCGCATCATTGCCACCGAGCGGCATGAAAGCCGCCGCATCGACAACCAGCTTCGTGGTCGTTCGGGCCGCCAGGGTGACCCGGGCTCATCCCGCTTCTACCTGTCGTTGGATGACCCGCTCATGCGCATCTTCGCAGGCGACCGGGTGCGGGCCATCATGGACCGGCTGAAGATGCCCGAAGGCGAGGCCATCGAGGCGGGCATCGTCACCCGGTCCATCGAAGGCGCACAGCGCAAGGTGGAGGCACGTAATTTCGATGTGCGCAAGCAGCTGCTGGAATACGACGATGTGTCCAACGACCAGCGCAAGGTGGTCTACCAGCAGCGCAATGAAATTCTGGAAGCCGCTTCGCTGAAGGACACCATCCAGAACCTGCGCCACGGAGCCTTGACCCAGGTGGTGCGGCTGAATGTGCCCGAAGAAACGCTGGAAGAGCAGTGGGACTTGGCGGCTCTGGAGCGCAACCTGCGCGACGAGTGGACCCTGGAGGTGCCTCTGGCGCAGATCGTGCAAGCTTCCGAATCGATCACCGACGAGGACATCCTGGAGAAGGTGTTGGCCGCGGCCGACGACCTGTTCCAGACCAAGCTGGACATCGTCGGGGAGGAGCAGTTCACACCCTTCATGCGCATGGTGCTGCTGCAAAGTCTGGACACCCACTGGCGTGAGCATCTTTCCGCGCTGGACTACCTGCGCCAGGGCATCCATCTGCGCGGATATGCGCAGAAGAACCCCAAGCAGGAATACAAGCGCGAGGCCTTCGAGCTGTTCTCGCAGCTGCTGGACGCGGTGAAGCTGGAGGTGACGCGCACCTTGCTGACCGTGCGCATCCAGACCCGCGAGCAGGCCGAGGAGTTGGAGCAGGCTGCCCAGGCCATCGAGGAAAGCGCCAGCCAGGTGAGCAACATCACCTACACGCACCCCAATGAAGACGGCTCGGTAAGCTCGGAAACAGACCCCGCATCGGTGCCGGCCGATCTCCCCCGGGTGGGCCGCAACGACCCTTGCCCCTGCGGCAGCGGAAAGAAGTACAAGCAGTGTCATGGCAAGCTGAGCTGAGGAACCCACGATGCCCGTCAATCTCTCCGCCCCTCACCCCGAAAGCCTGAAGCCCGTGGCCGGCGTGCAGATCGGCGTGGCCATGGCCGGTATCCGCAAGGCCAACCGGCGCGACCTCACCGTGATCACGGTGGATGAAGGCTCTTGCGTGGGCGGCGTGTTCACCCTGAACCGCTTCTGCGCCGCGCCGGTGCAGTTGAGCCGCGAGCACCTGTTGGCCAATGCGCCCGGCGGGCAGGGCATTCGAGCCTTGGTGATCAACACCGGCAACGCCAATGCCGGCACGGGCGAAGACGGCCTGATTCGCGCACGGCAAACCTGCATCGCGCTGGCCCGTCATCTGAACCTGGCGCCTGAGCAGATCCTGCCGTTTTCCACCGGTGTGATCATGGAAACCTTGCCGGTGGACCGTATTGAGGCGGGCCTGCCCGCGGCGCTGGCCGATCTCAAGGCCGACAACTGGTTTGCGGCGGCGCAGGGCATCATGACCACCGACACGCTGCCCAAGGCCGCTTCGCGCCAGGTGCAGATTCAGGGCAAGACGGTGACCATCACCGGCGTCAGCAAGGGCGCGGGCATGATCAAGCCCAACATGGCCACCATGCTGGGCTTTGTGGCCACGGACGCGGTGGTCTCGCCCCGCGTGATGGACGAGCTGGTGCGCGAAGCGGCCGACCGCAGCTTCAACCGCATCACCATCGACGGCGACACCTCCACCAACGATTCCTTCATCGTGATCGCCACGAACAAGGCTGGCCACGCGCCCATCGAGCAACTCGATTCGCCTGAGGGCGTGGCCCTGCGCGAGGCCCTGTTTGGGGTGGCGCAGGAGTTGGCGCAGGCCATCGTGCGCGACGGCGAGGGCGCGACCAAATTCATCACCGTGCGGGTGGAGGGTGGCAAGACCAAGGAAGAGTGCCGACAGGTGGCCTACGCCATCGCCCATTCGCCGCTGGTGAAGACCGCCTTCTTCGCCAGTGACCCGAACCTGGGCCGCATCCTGGCGGCGGTGGGCTATGCGGGCATCGCCGACCTGGACCAGACCAAGATCGACCTCTACCTGGATGATGTGCATGTGGCCCGTGAGGGCGGCCGGCATCCGGAATATCAGGAGGCCGACGGCCAGCGCGTGATGAAGCAAAGCGAGATCACGGTGAAGGTGCTGCTCAACCGCGGCGGCATTGCGCGGGCCACGGTGTGGACCTGCGACCTTTCCCATGACTATGTGAGCATCAACGCGGATTACCGGAGTTGATGCAGCGAGAGCGTGTCCTGCTGGCCTGGGCCCGCCTGATGGGTTGGGCCACCTTGGCCGAAGGCGACCTGCTGCGCGACGCCGCCTACCGGCGGTTGTGGACTTCCATCCTCACCAGCGCCTTCGGCGCGCAAATCACCATGCTGGCGCTGCCGCTGACGGCGGCGGTGTTGTTGAACGCCAGCCCCACGCAGATGGGCCTGCTGACCGCCATGGAGATTGCGCCCTTCGTGCTGTTCTCATTGCCTGGCGGCGTGTGGCTGGACCGGGTACGCAAGCTGCCGGTGTATGTGGTGGGCGAGTCGATGATCGGGGTGATCCTGGCCACGGTGCCCCTGGCCTGGTGGATGGGGTGGTTGGCCATGCCCTGGATGTACATGGTGGGCTTTGTGATCGGCACCATCCACACCATCGCCGGCAGCGCCGCGCAGATCGTGCTGACGCAGGTGGTGCCGCGCGAGCGCTTGGTGGAGGCACACGCGAAGAATGCGATGGCCAACTCCGGCGCCGAAGTGGCCGGGCCGGGCCTGGCCGGTGCGCTGATCAAGCTGATGGGCGCGCCTGCGGCCTTGTTGGTGGATGCGGCGCTGCTCTTGGCCTCGGCCCTGATCCTTCGTGGTGTCGATGTGAAGGAGGATCCGCCCAAGGTGCCCGAGGGCTCGGCGGCCCAAGCCTTCTGGAACGACCTGATGGAGGGCCTGCGCTTCGTGGCAGGCCACCCGCTGCTGGTGACCCTGGCGGTGACGGTGGGCCTGTGGCAGATGGCGCACTATGCGGCGGTGGTGGTGCAGATCCTGTTCGCCACGCGGGTGTTGGGCATGGGCGAGCAGTCGATCGGCTTGTCCTACATCGCCCTTGGCGTGGGTACGGTGGTGGCCAGCGCGTTGGGGCGGCGCATCAGCGCGCGCATCGGGCCTGGGCCGTGCATGCTGCTGGGCTTTGCCATCACGGGTGCGGGCTGGCTGATGCTGGCGGTGGCGCCCGAGGGCGACCTGGGCGTGGCCCTGTTTGCGGCGATGCTGATGAGCTTCAGCGCGGGGGCCATCTTCATCTTCATCAACTTTTTGGCCCTGCGCCAGGCCGTGACGCCGGCGCCTCTGCTGGGCCGCATGACCAGCACGATGCGGTGGTTGACCTTGTTGGCTGCAGGGCCTGGGGCTTTGTTGGGCGGGTGGCTGGGCGAACACCTGAGCCTGAGATGGGCCTTGGCGTTCGCCGGCGGCACCTCCTTGCTGTTGGCTCTGGCGGCCTGGCGGGTGCCGCGCCTGCGACAGCTCAAAACCTTGCCGGCTCCAGAACCCGCACCCCTTGAGGGTCCACGCGGGGATTGACGCTGGGGTCGAACAGATGCACCGCATCGGTGATGAGGCCATCGACCCCGAGCCGCGCGAAGTGGCGGGCTTCTGCAAGATCGTTGACGGTGTAGATCCACACCTTTATCCCGTGGGCCTTGAGGCCGTCGATGAGCGCGGCGTCGGCGATTTCATGCTGGATCACGCAGGCCACACAGCCCAGGTCGCGGGCTTCGTCCATCCAATGCGGGCGCAGTTGGTTGATGAGCAGGGCCCGCGGCAAGGCCGGCGCGGTGCGCTGCGCCGCGCGCAGGCTCCCAACCTGAAAAGACGACAACAGCGGCGCAGCCGGCACCGGTTCACCCAGGCTGCGCGCCCGGTCGCCGCTTTCCTGCCAGCGTTGAAGGGTCAACGCGGCCACTGCATCCCCGGTGGCGCTGTCCTCGCCCGGGGTGGGCTTGATCTCGATGTTCAGCGCCGCATGGTGGGCGAAGACGAAATTCAGCGCCTGGGCCAGGCTGGGAATGGGCTCGAAGGCGTGTTCCGAATGGTGCCAGGCGCCCGCATCCAGGTTCTGCAGTTCGGCCCAGGGGCGGTCACCCGCGCGGCCGGTTTCGGTGGTGGTGCGGTCCAGCGTGGTGTCGTGCATGAGAAAGGGCACGCCATCTGCGCTGATCTTGGCGTCCACCTCAAAGGCCCGCCAGCCCAGTGCCTGGCCGTGCCGAAGGGCGGCCAGGGTGTTTTCAGGGGCCTGACGGCCTGCCCCGCGGTGGGCGATCCAGAAGGGGTAGGGCCAGTTGGAATGCATGCGGATACTCCCGTGGGCCCATTCCGGCTGAAACCCTGGCGTCAGTCTGGAAGGAGCCTCTCGGTTAGCATAGTGGCCCAGTATCAGGAAGCGGGCATTCGTCAACCCGCCGATGCTGCGGTTTTTCATGAATGCTCCGCTTTCCCTGACCGCATTGGGTGATCTGAACGCCGGTTTGGCCGGTTCGGACCCGTCGCAGCCCCAGCGGTTGCGCGAGATCCCCTACAACTACACCTCGTTTTCCGACCGGGAAATTGTGATCCGGTTGTTGGGTGCGCGCGCCTGGGAATTGCTGGACCGTTTGCGCCAGGAGCGCCAGACGGGCCGGTCAGCCCGCATGCTCTACGAGGTGTTGGGCGACATCTGGGTGGTACAGCGCAACCCCTATTTGCAGGACGACCTGCTGGACAACCCGCGCCGCCGCGCCTTGTTGGTGGAGGCCCTGCACCACCGCCTGCAGGAAGTGGAGCGCCGCCGCACCGCTGCTGCAGACGCCATGCGCGACGCCCTGGTGGGCGAACTGCTGGGAGCAGCGCGCGGCAGTGTTCAGGCCTTCGAGCGGTCTTTTGCGCAGATGGACGAGCTGCGCCGGCGCACCCGCAAGCTGCTGGGCCGCCACACGGCCAAGGACAACATCAAGTTCGACGGCCTGTCGCGTGTTTCCCACGTAACTGACGCCACCGACTGGCGCGTGGAATATCCCTTCGTGGTGCTCACGCCCGACACGGAAGCGGAGATGGCGGCCCTGGTCAAGGGCTGCGTGGACCTGGGTTTGACCATCATCCCGCGCGGGGGTGGCACGGGTTACACCGGCGGCGCGGTGCCGCTGACTTGGAAAAGCGCGGTGATCAACACCGAAAAGCTCGAGCAGATGACCGAGGTGGAGTTGGTGAACTTGCCGGGCCTGAACCGCCCGGTGGCCACCATCTGGACTGAGGCCGGTGTGGTGACGCAACGCGTGGCCGACGCGGCCGAGCGAGGCGGGTTCGTGTTCGCGGTGGACCCCACCAGTGCGGAGGCCTCGTGCATCGGCGGCAACATCGCCATGAATGCCGGCGGCAAGAAGGCGGTGCTGTGGGGCACGGCGCTGGACAACCTGGCCTCTTGGAAGATGGTCACGCCCGAGGCCAAGTGGCTCGAGGTGGTGCGCCTGGACCACAACCTGGGCAAGATCCACGATGTGGCTGAGGCGCGGTTCGAACTGCGCTACTTCGACGCCTCGGGCAAGACGCTGGAGCGCACCGAGACCCTGGCCATTCCGGGCCGCGTCTTCCGCAAGGAAGGCTTGGGCAAGGATGTGACCGACAAGTTCCTGGCGGGCCTGCCGGGCATACAGAAGGAAGGCTGTGACGGCCTGATCACCAGCGCGCGCTGGGTGGTGCACCGCATGCCGCAGCATGTGCGCACGGTGTGCCTAGAGTTCTTCGGCAACGCCAAGGACGCCGTGCCCTCGATCGTGGAGATCAAGGATTACATGTTTGAGTTGGCCAAGTTGCCGGCTGGGGTGCGCGCTGACGGCCAGCCCGCTTCGCCCGTGCTGCTGGCGGGCCTGGAACATCTGGACGACCGCTACCTGAAGGCTGTGGGCTACACCACCAAGAGCAAGCGCGGCGGGCAGAGCGCCTCCGGCCTGCCCAAGATGGTGCTCATTGGCGACATCGTGGGCGATGACGAAGACGCGGTGGCGCGTGCAGC
>CAMCTE010000086.1 GCA_945878385.1 Azohydromonas lata NBRC 102462
CCAAGCTGCGGGGGCTCGAATAATGTTGCTCAGCATCCAAGACCTCGCCGTTTCCTTCCGCATGGGCAAGGTGGCCGGCGTCAGCCAGCGCCAGCAGGCCGTGGGCCGCGACAGCACCACCGTCAGCTTCGACATCCCCGCCAACAGCACCGTGGCCCTGGTGGGCGAATCGGGTTCGGGCAAGTCGGTCACGGCCATGTCCATCCTCAACCTGCTGCCCGACAACGCCGAGCGCAGCGGGCGCATCCTGTGGGAAGGCAAGAACCTCATCGACACACCGCTGCATGAACTGCAGCACCTGCGCGGCCGCGAAATCGCCTGCGTGTTCCAGGACCCGATGAGTTCCCTCAACCCCGTGTTCACCGTGGGCGACCAGCTCATGGAGCCGCTCATGAAGCACCTGGGCCTGACCCGCAAGCAGGCCCTGGCGCGCGCGGAGGAACTGCTGGTGGAAGTGGGCATGCCCGAGCCCAAGCGGCGCCTGGGCGTGTACCCGCACGAGATGTCCGGCGGCCAGCAGCAGCGCGTGATGATTGCCATGGCCCTGGCCTGCGAGCCCAAGCTGCTGATTGCCGACGAGCCCACCACCGCGTTGGACGTGACCATCCAACGCCAGATCCTGGAGCTCATCGGCAAGCTCAAGCACAAGATGAACATGAGCGTGCTGTTCATCAGCCACGACCTGGGCGTGGTGGGCGAAATCGCCGACCATGTGGTGGTGATGCGCCACGGCGTGATCCGCGAACAGGGCCCAGTAGCGCGCATCTTCAGCGCCCCGCAGGACGACTACACCAAGGCCCTGTTGGCCTGCCGCCCCAGCCTCACCGAGAACCCCGCGCGCCTGATGGTGATCGACGAACACATCGCGGCCACCAAGGCCGCCGCCGAAGGCCGCGAGGCTGCAGCCGCTCGTGTGGCCAAGGCCAAAGACTCGAATGCGCCCGTGGTGCTGGAAGTGAAGTCGCTGTTCAAGAGCTTTTACTTGAAGGAAGGCCTCTTCGGCACCCGCGAATTCAAGGCGGTGCAGGATGTGAACTTCCAGCTGCGCAAGGGTTACACCCTGGGCGTGGTGGGCGAATCCGGTTCCGGCAAGACCACCATGGGCCTGACGCTGCTGCGCCTGCACGAGCCCACCGGCGGCGAGGTCATCTTCGACGGCAAGAACCTGCTCACGCTGTCCCCGGCCGAACGCCAACTGATGCGCCGGCGCATCCAGGTCGTGTTCCAAAACCCCTATGCCAGCCTGAACCCGCGCTTCACCATCGGCCAGACCCTGGTGGAGCCCATGGAGATCCACGGCATCGGCAGCAGCACCGAAGAACGCGAGCAGATTGCGCGCGAACTGCTGGTGAAGGTCGGGCTGGATGACCGGGCCTTCGGCAAGTACCCGCATGAATTCTCCGGCGGCCAGCGACAGCGCATTGCCATTGCGCGCTGCCTCACCTTGAAGCCTGAAGTGCTGGTGCTCGACGAAGCCGTCTCGGCGCTTGACGTGAGCGTGCAGGCCCAGGTGCTGAACCTGCTCAAGGACCTGCAGGATGAATTCGGCCTGAGCTATGTCTTCATCAGCCACGACCTGGCCGTGGTGCGCTTCATCTCCGACGAAGTGCTGGTGATGAAGGACGGCGTGGTGGTGGAACAGGCCAGCGCCGAAGAGATCCTGCACCACCCCCGCGAGGACTACACCAAGCGCCTGCTCGGCGCCATTCCGCGCGGCTACCAGGCTGCATGACGCCCCCGTGACCCTGACGACCTGGCTTGCGTTCTTTGCGGCCAGTTGGGCCATCAGCGTCTCGCCCGGGGCGGGCGCATTGGCCGCCATGACCTCGGGCCTGAACCATGGCCTTCGGCGAGGGCTCATCACGGTGCCCGGGCTCATCCTGGGCATCTGGACTCAGCTGCTGATCGTGGGTGTGGGCCTGGGCGCGCTGGTGGCGGCGTCGCCCACCGCGTTCGAGGTGGTGCGCTGGAGCGGTGTGGCCTACCTCGTCTACCTGGGCATCCAACAGTGGCGCATGCCACCACGCGACTGGGCCACCCCCACGGAGACCGGGCACGCGAGCGCCCGGTCGCTGATCATCCGCGCCTGGGCGCTGAACGCCGTCAACCCCAAGGGCACCGTGTTCTTCCTGGCCGTGGTGCCGCAGTTCCTCGACCTGCAGCAACCCCTGCTGCCGCAGTATTTGCTCATCGGCCTCACCCTCAGCTTCACTGACCTGGTGGTGATGGCCGGCTACACCGCCCTGGCCGCGCGCGTGCTGCGCGCGCTGAAGTCGCCCGAGCAGCAGCGCCTGCTCAACCACGGCTTTGGCGCGCTGTTCGTGTGCGCAGGCCTCTTGCTCGCCCTCTTCCAACGCTGAGGCTTTCGCGAGATCGCATCGTTTTTCGTTGAACACCCATGGCCATGCTCCACCGCACCACCCCCATCCTGCGCAGCTTCAACGAAGCAAAGGCCCGCGAGTTCTACGTGGACTTCCTGGGCTTCCGGGTGCTGTTCGAACACCGCTTCCACGACGGCGCGCCGCTCTACATGGGCCTGGTGCGCGACCACTGTGAACTGCACCTGTCTGAACACCATGGTGACGCCTGCCCTGGGGGGTCCATGCGCATCGCCGTCGATGATGTCAACACCCTGTGCGCAGAACTGCAGGCCAGGGCCTATCGCCACGCCCGGCCCGAGGTGCAAGACATGCCCTGGGGCACGCGCGACTTCACGGTGACCGACCCCTTCGGCAACCGGCTCACCTTCACCAGCGCAATCAGCACCTGAGAACTTCTGCGCTGTCGCGGAATCAGAAGCTGAGTCGTCGTTGGCTTTGATGGAAGATCCCCACCGTGCACCTTGCTCTGCGCCCTCATGCAGCCCTAGCGGTATTCCTCCTGGCCGCCTGCGCCACCCCCCAGCCACCTTCGGCCGACGACGCGACTGGGCCACCCCCACGGAGACCGGGCACGCGAGCGCCCGGTCGCTGATCATCCGCGCCTGGGCGCTGAACGCCGTCAACCCCAAGGGCACCGTGTTCTTTCTGGCCGTGGTGCCGCGGTTCCTCGGTCTGCAGCAACCCCTGCTGCCGCAGTATTTGCTCATCGGCCTCACCCTCGGCTTCACCGACCTGGTGGTGATAACGCTGAGGCTTTCGCCAGCTCGCCTCGTTTTTCGTTGAACACCCATGGCCATGCTCCACCGCACCACCCCCATCCTGCGCAGCTTCCAGGCCGGATGAATATCAGGCAAGGTTTATAGTCAAGTTTTAATTGAAGGAGTGCTTATGGCGGCTCCCCAAGCTGAGTTGGACGCGCTCAAAGTGATCATGAACTCGAAGATCAACTCGCCCTACGGGAAGATCCTCGCCGAAGTGCTCCCGTATGCCGACCTGGTGGACGAATGGACGACGGTACCGACGAGCGGTTCAGTTGCGCCGATGGTCAAGCAGGGCGCCACGGTCTACAAAATGAAGTACCAAAGCGGGAACCTGGCCAACATCGTTCATGAGTTGACCCACATCGCGGTGTATGAGGGGTATGCGAACAACATGCTCAATTACACCCCGACGGACAAAGACAAGAAGAAGGCGGGGCGCGTTCTCACGCCCAGCGGGTACATCCAAAACCAATTCGACCTGCAGGCGCCCGACGACGCCGCATGCGAGCCTCTAGTGGCCACCATGGCCACGATCGATTCGCTGGCGAGAAGCTCGAATATGGGGCAGCAGCACAAGGAGATGGTCAAGGTAAAGACCGACTACGCGAGAGGGCAGCCGCACATCGAGTTCGACACCTGCATCAACCACATCTTGGCCTATATGGTGGAGTGGGGCTACCCCAAGTCCGTCGGTATCATCAAGCGAGCAGTGAACGGGGCGTACTTTGGCTCGGCCAATGCGCTGTTTTCCAAGGTCGAGTCTGTAGCGCTCGAGCGCTACAGGCTTCGCACCGGAAAGGCCTAACACGCCAGCGCTGGAGCCGCAGGAAACCCCCTACTCTGCGATCATTCGAGGCCATGAACCTGCAATCAGGCCTGCTAAGTCGCGCGTACCCGCACGGTCACCTCCTTGGCGGGCTGAGCGCCATGGTCCTGATGGTGGCTGCCCTGCTCACTGCCTGCGCCACCACCCCGCCCCCTTCGGCCGATGGTTGGCAACAGCAGACCTTGCCGGGCAAACAGCCCACCACCTACCGGTGGACGCAAAAGGAAGGCCGCACTGCGCTGCTGGCCGAATCGCAGCAATCGGCCAGCCTGTGGCGCAAACGGCTGAACCCTGCGGAGCCCGCACCGCAGGCGGTGAGATTTTCCTGGTGGGTGAATGAGCTCATCGAAAAAGCCTCGGTGGCCGAGGCACACCTGGAAGATTCGCCCGCTCGCGTGATCTTCGGCTTCGACGGCGACCGCCAACGCCTGTCCGCGCGCAACCGCAGCCTCTTCGATCTGGCCGAAACCCTCACCGGCGAGGCCCCGCCCTATGCGACCCTGATGTACGTGTGGGACGCCACGCTGCCCGTGGGCACGGTGGTGGTGAACCCACGCACCGACCGCATCCGCAAGATCGTGGTGGACTCCGGCCCCCAGCACCTGCGCGGTTGGCGCGACCACCAACGCAACCTCGCCGAAGACTTCCGCCGTGCCTTCAGCGAGGAACCCGGTGCGCTGGTTTCAGTGGCGGTGATGAGCGACAGCGACAACACCAAGAGCCGTGCCCTCACCTGGTTCGGGCCGGTGCAGTGGGGCCCTCCTCACTGAATCTCGATCTTCGCCTCGCGGATCACCCGCGCCCACTTGGCCGTCTCCACCTTGGTGCGCTCGGCCAATGCGGCTGGCGTGCCCGGTTCGGTGATGAAGCCGATGTTGGCAAAGCGGTCCTGCACATCCTTGGCCGCTGCACCCGCGTTGAAGGCTGCATTCAGCCGCGCCACCACCTCCGCCGGGGTGCCCGCCGGCGCGAAGGCCGCGAAGTACGCAATCAGCTCGTAGTCCTTCAGGCCCAGCGCCTCGTTCACCGTAGGCAAATCGGGCACGGCGGCTGAGCGCTTCATGGAGGTCACCGCCAGCCCGCGGATCTTGCCCGCACGCACCTGGGGCACCGTCACGGCAAAGTCAGCCGTGAACATCATCACCTGGCCGCCGATGAGGTTGGTCATCGCATCAGGCCCGCTCTTGAACGGAATGTTCGTCATCTTGATGCCCGCCATGCTGGCGAGCATCTCCGACGACACCAGCTGCGAAGTGCTGGCGCTGGCGAAGGTAATGTGCCCGGCCGGCTTGCCCTTGGCCAGGTCCACCAGGTCCTTCAAGGTGCGCACCGGCACCTCGTTGTTCACCGCCACGATCAGCGGCACCTGCCCCAGATAGGCCACCGGCGCAAACGCCGTGTCCTGGTCGTAGGGCAGGTTCTTCACCAATGACTTCAGCGCCGCGTTGGTGCTGTTGGTGCCGATCAGCAGCGTGTAGCCGTCAGGCGCGGCCTTGGCCACCTCGGCCGCACCCAACATGCCGTTGGCGCCAGGCTTGTTTTCCACCACCACCGTGGCACCCAGGGATTCCGCCACCTTCTGACCGAAGGCGCGCGCCACCTGGTCCGTGGCGCTGCCCGCAGCAAAGGGAACCACGAAGCGAATGGGCTTGGCCGCGGGCCAAGCGGCTTGGGCCTGTGCCCCCATCGGCGCGGTGACCGCAGCCGTACAAGCCAGGGCCAGCACCAGGCGCCGGCCTCGGACAAAAGAAGAAGTCTTGCTCATGCGCGAGGCTTTCGAGAGGGTTGAATCAAGTCGGCTTGGCCAGCCCCAGTTTTTCCACCAGCGCCTTTTCACGCCGGAAAGTTTCCTCCGCAAAGCGCAGGTACTGCTGGGGGTTCATGTGCATGAGTGCCTGGTCGTAGCGCGCCAGCGCTTCCACATGGGAAGGCGTTTCCATGGCCTGCTTGAAGACATCGTGCACGCGCTGCACCAGTGCAGGGTCCATGCCGCGCGGGCCGGCAATCCCATAGGGAGAAGCCTGCACCAGCGGAATGCCCAGCTCGGTCAGCGTGGGCACATCGGGGAACTTGGGCAGGCGCTGCGCACCCCAGGTGTTCAGCACACGAAGCCGCCCACTGGCCACATGCGGCGCAAAGCCGGTGGAGTCGGCTGCGGCCATGATCTGCCCACCGAGGATGGCCTGCATCATGTCCGCACTGCCCTTGTAGGGGATGTGGTTGAGCTCGATGCCCACGCGCTGCGCGATGTCCTCCATCGTCAGGTGCGGGCTGGTGAGCACGCCGGTGGAGCCGTATGAAAGCTTGCCCGGGTTGGCCTTCGCATAGGCCACGAAGTCGGCCCAGGTCTTGATGGCGGAATCGGAAGGGACCACCAGGCCGAAGGCATAACCGGTCACGCCCAGGATGTAGCTCAGGTCCTTCAACGGGTCCCAGGTCATCTTCTGCGTGTAGGGCAGGCGGAACACGCCCAGCGGAATCTGGGCCAGCGTGTGCCCATCAGGCCGCGCCTGCTGCATGGCCTGCGCCGGCAGCGTGCCACCGGCGCCGGGCCGGTTTTCAATGACCACCGGCTGCGGCAGCAGCTTGCCGGCTGCCTCGGCCAGCGCCCGCATCGTGATGTCGGTGGGCCCTCCGGCCGGAAACGCAATGAGCAGCTTGATGGGTTGTGTGGGCCACCCTGCCTGTGCGCGCGCCGCAGCAGCCCAAGGCGCTGCCAAAGCCGCCGATGCGGCCTGCACGATGACTCGTCGTCGGATCATCAAAACCTCCGTCAAACCAGTGAAAACCCCGTGAGGATCGCCCCGGTTGCGGGCCCCTGCAACCCGGGCTTGCCCTGCCTGATGGTGCACACTCGGCATTTGGACCAGAAGAAGCCGGAGACACCATGATCAAGCACGCTTCCCGCCGCCGTTTCGTGTTCGCTGCAGCCGCACTGCCCCTGTGCACAGGGTTTGCTACTGCCCAGGCCCAACCCGCGTGGCCTGCCAAGGCGGTGCGCATCGTGGTCCCGTTTGCCGCAGCCGGCACCACCGACATCCTGGCCCGCGCCCTGGCTCCAGAGCTTCAGCGCACCTTCGGCCAGCCCTTCGTGGTGGACAACAAGCCCGGCGCGGGCGGCAATGTCGGCGCCGCCGATGTGGCCAAGTCCGCCAACGACGGCCATCACCTGCTGATGGGCACCGTGGGCACGCATGGCATCAACGCCTCTCTCTACCCCAAGCTGTCCTACGACCCCATCAAGGATTTCGTGCCCGTCACGCTCGTGGCCGGTGTGCCCAATGTGCTGGTGGTGAACCCGGCCATGGCCCAGCGCCACAACATCAACAGCGTGGCCGACCTTATCCGCTACGCCAAGGCCAACCCCGGCAAGCTGAACATGGCCTCCAGCGGCAACGGCACCTCCATCCACCTGGCCGGTGAACTCTTCAAGAGCATGACCGGCACCTTCATGGTCCACTTCCCCTACCGCGGTTCGGGCCCCGCGCTCATCGACCTCATCGCCGGCAACACCGATGTGATGTTCGACAACCTGCCGTCTTCCATGCCGCACATCCGCAGCGGCCGACTCAAGGCCCTGGCCGTGACCAGCGCGGTGCGGTCCTCTGCACTGCCCGATGTGCCCACCGTGGAAGAAGCCGGCGGGCCCGCGCTCAAGGGCTATGAGGCCTCCAGCTGGTTCGGCCTGTTGGCCCCGGCCGGCACGCCCACGGACATCGTCAACCGCATCCAGCAGGAAGCCGCCAGGGCCATGGGTACGCCCGCCCTGAAGGAACGCCTGCAGGCCCAGGGCGCCATTCCCAGCGGCATCACCAGCGCCGAATTCGCGCGACACATCGAAGCCGAAACCCGCAAGTGGGCCCAGGTGGTGAAGGCCTCGGGTGCCACCGTGGATTGACCCACGCCGGGCAGCCCTGAATCCACTTCCGCACACCCGAATCCCTACCGTCCATGTTCCGCCAGCACTACCTCGACTACGCCGAACTCACCACGCAGCTGCAGCAGTGGGCACAGGCCCATCCCGGCCTCGTGCGTCTGTCCACCTTAGGCACCAGCGCCGAGGGCCGCGATATCCCCCTGCTCACCATCGGCCCTGACCCCGACCGCATTCGCCCTGCCGTGTGGGTGGACGGCAACATGCACGCCAGCGAAGTGTGTGGCTCCAGCGTGGCATTGGCCATTGCCGAAGATGTGATCAAGATCCACCAGGGTCAGAATGAGGCCGGCGGCAAGGCGCTGCCCGCGCACATGGCCCAGGCCATCCGCGAAAGCCTGTTCTATGTGGTGCCGCGCATCTCGCCCGACGGCGCAGAAGCCGTACTCAAGACCGGCCGCTATGTGCGATCCAGCCCCGTCAACGACCGCACCAACCTGGGCCACGCCTACTGGGCCCACCAGGACATCAACGGCGACGGCCGCGCCGGCTACATGCGCATCCAAAGCCCGCACGGCGAACTGGTGGAGTTGCGCGGCGAAGACGGCACGCCCCTGAACCCGCCGGTGATGGTGCCGCGCTTGGCCGAAGACGAAGGCCCGTATTACAAGCTCTACCCCGAAGGCCTCATCCAGAACTTCGATGGCCGCACCATCCCCGGCCACCGCTTCCTCGACGACAACCACTACGACTTCAACCGCAACTTCCCTTACCACTGGGCCCCTGAAACCCAGCAGATGGGTGCCGGCCACTACCCCGGCAGCGCGCCCGAAACCCGCGCGGTGATGGACTTCGCCACGCGCCACCCGAACATCATGGTGTGGCTGAATCTGCACACCTTTGGCGGCGTGCTCATCCGGCCCATGGGTGACAAACCCGATTCCAAGATGAACCCGGGTGACCTGGCCATCTACAAGCAGGTCGAAGAATGGATGACCGAGCACACCGGCTACGCCACCGTCAGCGGTTTTCACGAGTTCCTCTACGAACCCGACAAGCCGCTGCACGGCGACCTTTCAGACTACGCCTACTACCAGCGGGGCGCACTGGCCTATGTGGTGGAGTTGTGGGACCTCTTCAAGCAACTCGGCATCGAGCGCAAGAAGCCCTTCGTGGACCACTACAGCCAGCTCACACGCGACGACTTGCGCAAGCTGCACGCCTTTGACCAACAGCACAACGCCGGGCGCATCTTCAAGCGTTGGCAGAGAGTGCCGCATCCGCAATTGGGCGAAGTGGAAGTCAATGGCTACGACCCGCGCGTGGGTGTGTGGAACCCGCCCTATGAGCGGCTGGCGCAGACTTGTGCGGAGCAGAGTGCGGCGTTTTTGAGGGTGGCGGCGTTGGTGCCGCGGCTGTCTTTAGAAATCGTTTCGAAAACCCGTACCGGCCGTCACACGAGGGTGGAGTTGCGGGTCAGCAACACGGGTTACCTGGCCAGCGCCGGCATTCCTTCAGCATCGTCACTGCCACTGTCCGAGCCGCTGCGCCTATGTTGGCAAGCAGACGCTGGCGCAACGGTGTTAGCGCCTACCGAAACCCAACTCAAATTGGGCCAATTGGAGGGATGGGGCAATGGCCTGTTCGGTGGCCCCGGCATCTTCGCGCCTTGGACTCGAGGCAATGGTCATGAGCGACACCTGACGCTCATGGTGGAAGGTCAGGGTGTAGTCCACCTGCAGGTAGGAAGTAGCCGCGTGGGCTGGCTCTCGATCGAGATCCACACCTCGGAATCTGCAGAGCGGGTGGAGTAGTAACTTTTCACAAAGGAGATTGATCTATGCCGCACCAGAACATCTTCGACGACCTCCGAAAAGACGGCAAGGTCAATGTCAATAGAGTCAGGCGTGTAGCCCACTCTGCATCCGATAGTGCTCGCGTTGGCTTTCAGAACTTTACGAACAGGGTCAGCACGGTCTTCGCTCGGGGCTCATCCGCCAAAGAACGCGGAGTAGCGGTGATGGATGTGTCGTTGCAGGTTTTGGACACAAGCGCAACACTCCTCACCCACACCGGTACCGCGGCGGCTGCAGCAGTGATCGCCGTCTCGGCCATATCGGGCGTGGCTTTCGTGGCTGCCATCTCAGGTCCCCAAGCGGCGTTGGCCATGGGCTTATTGGGTCTGGTGATTGCAGTTCGGGCTGCCTATTCCGACCGAGATTCGGCTCACGACGCGTTGCGAAAGTACACATGGAGCTTTCTGACCAGTACGCCACCTGAAAAGTTGGATACGGAAGACAAGCTGGAGGCAGCCGCGGAAGCTGCCTTTACCTTGATGGAAGACGGCAAGGCTCAGATGAGCAGGCTCCACGAGAAGTTTCAGGTTCGCGCCAAAGCGTTCAATGAGTTCAACAAGTCTTTCATCGATAAGTCGCAGGCCCTCGCCGATGCCCGTGGCGCGTACAGAATCGCCCAGACCAACCTCAACACCGCCACAGCCGAAAAGACCGCCACCGCTGGACTTAAGGGTCCACTTGGAGAGCATCGGATCCGC
>CAMCTE010000087.1 GCA_945878385.1 Azohydromonas lata NBRC 102462
GAAGCGAAGGTGGCGGTGGGGCGACAGCAACTACAATTCCGCAACACCAACGGTCTTGTGCGCGGTGGGACTTGGGACATTGCCTTGCAGAAAACGGGCTACATCGCGGAAGCGGGCCGCTGTGTGGTGATGCAGGCCACCTTGGCAGGCCGCGAACTGATCCTGGTGCTGCTGGATTCGGCGGGGCGTTATTCACGCATTGGGGACGCGGAGCGGCTGCGCAAATGGATCACAGAGCACGCGGCGCAGGGAAGCCCAATTCCCGAGAAATCTCCTGTGCGGTCTCTTGGAGCCGGCTGATCCAGCCCTCCTCC
The DNA here is from genome assembly GCA_945878385.1 of Azohydromonas lata NBRC 102462. Classification (GTDB taxonomy): domain Bacteria; phylum Pseudomonadota; class Gammaproteobacteria; order Burkholderiales; family Burkholderiaceae_C; genus RFTU01. The sequence continues at coordinate 315 of CAMCTE010000087.1, forward strand.
AATCGGTCGGCTGGAGCTGAAATCGACAGTCCGGCCACCAGACGACTCTGGTCGTCGTAGATGCCGGCTGCCATGCACCGCACACCCAATTCCAGTTCTTCGTCGTCGCGTGCGACGCCTTGCTGCCGCACCTGCGACAACTCGCGCTCCAAACGCGGCAATTCGGTCAGGCTGTTGCGGGTATGGCCGGCCAAACCGGTACGCGTGGCATAGGCCCGCACCCGTGGGGCATCGTCCTGGGCCAAAAACAGTTTGCCCACTGAAGTCAGGTGCAAGGGCGCGCGGCCGCCCACCGCACGCACCACCTGCATGCCCGAGCGTTCGCTGTAGGTGCGTTCGATGTAGACGATCTCATCGCCTTGCCGCACCGACAGGTTCACCGGTTGCTGCGTCAGGCGATGGAGTTCGCGCATCGGTCCCATGGCCACCTCGCGTACATCCAGCCTCGCCTTGACCAGATTGCCCAATTCCAACAGCCGCATGCCCAGCCGGTAACTGCCGGCTTCGGGGCGGTCCACGAGTCGGCCGATGGTGAGGTCGTTGAGGATGCGGTGCGCCGTCGAGGGGTGCAGGCCGGTTCGTTCGCTGATCAGCTTCAACGACACTGGGTCCTGGTGCTCGGCCAGAAGGTCCAACAGCCTGAACATGCGCTCGAGCACCTGTATGGCCGGCTGCCGCTGTTCGTCGGCAGCATTGGGCGGTGTGTGGGGCGCGTCACGCATTCCGCGATTTTGCATTCCGAAAGGCAATGCTGCATCACGAATTCATCACATGGTGCGCTGCAGCAACACCGGCGCGCACCGCTCCTTCCAGCGTCGAAGGGTAGGGGCCGTCCACATAGTCGCCCGCTACCCAGGCTCCACCATGTTCGGCTGCAGCCCTTGCGGGAGGGCGCTGCAGTTGCGGCGTGCAGGCCATGGTGGCGCGTCGTTCGGCAATGCTGCGCACGATGGTCACCTGATCTCGCTGCACCCCCGGCAGGTTCAGGGCTTGTTCCCGCACCGCCTGCTCCAGTATGGGTAAGCCTTGGTCCAGCCAGGGTCTGGCGTCGCTGGACACCAGGGTGAACAGGCCGCTGCACGCGTGGCCCAAGGCCGACAGGTCAAATGCGAACTGGGCTGGGCCGCCACTCAGGCGGACCATGGGGCCGGGCAGCTGCGCGCCGGGTGCCTGCACCCAGGTGGTGACGATGGGCTCGAAGGGGATCGCCATGGCAGTCTGTGACCAGGCCGGATCCCAGGCCTGCAACAACCTCGCCGCTTCGCCCGCGGTGGTGGCCAATACCAACCGATCCACAGTCTCCACGGCATGGGCGGTGTGCACCAACCAGCGCGTCTGTTCGCCGGGGTCAACCATCGCCTGCACCGAAGGCGCCTTCATCGGTTCGATGCGCATCACACGCCGCCCCAGGTGCACCTGTGCGCCCGCTTGCTGCAAGTGGTTCAGGGCTGGTCCTGGCACCAAGTCATGCAGATTGCAGCGCGGGATCAGCAAGTCCGACCCGCCTGGGCCTGCAAAAAGACCATCCGCCAGCACGCGCAGGAACACCCGCGCGTCAGCCGTCTTCGAGGGTGTGTTCAACGCCGCCACGCACAGCGGGTCGATCAATTCACTGCTCACCCGAGAAGGAAGTCCCTCACACAACCTTGCCACCGTCCAGCCGGCCGGGCACTGGAATCCCTGGAACTGCCAACGCGCCATGCGCAGCAACAGCCGCGCGCGATCCGCCAGGGGCCATCCGCCACAGGCGACCAGACCCCGCAGGAAGGCCATGACGGGGTGTCCGCCGGGCAGCTTCAGTCCCACTCCGTGGGGGTCGATCAACTGCAGCCCACTGCGCCACAGTGCGGCGTGAAGGTCCACGCCGAGGCGTTTCATCAGCCGCAGGCTGTCGGTGTATGCGCCAATCAGGATATGTTGGCCGCAGTCCAGGTCCGAAACGCCCAAGCCCGGCACTTCCAGTGGGATACCGCTGCGTGCGCGCCCGCCCAAAGTGGGCGCCATATCCCACACCGTCACCGCGCAACCGGCATCGGCCAATTCGACGGCGGCAGCCAGGCCGGCCCAGCCGGCACCGACCACCCCCACCCTCAGGCGGCTGCGAGCCGTCAACGCGCCTTCCAGTTGGTGACCATGGCAATCCACACCTTTCGCAAGGGCGTGAGCGATATGCGCTGGTGCAGCACCTGAAACTCGCTGGCTTCGATTTCGCGCAACAGCGTGCGGTAGATGGCCGCCATCATCAGGCCCGGCCGCTGGGTGCGGCGGTCCACCTCAGGCAGCTGGGCCAGGGCTTGGTCGTACAGCTCGTGTGCGCGTTGCGCTTCGAACCGCATCAAGGCGCGGAACCGTTCGCTGTAGCCCCAGGGCGGATCGCGCTGCAGCAGTTCATGGGCCTTCACGTCGAATCGCTGCAGGTCGGCGATGGGCAGGTAGATGCGCCCGCGACGCGCGTCTTCGCCCACATCGCGGATGATGTTGGTCAACTGCATCGCCTGGCCCAGGCCGTGGGCGTAGTTCGTGGTTTGCGCCTGGCTCTGGCCGAAGATCCGGGCCGCTACTTCACCCACCACACCGGCCACCAGATGGCAGTAGCGCTGCAAGCCGGCATAGTCCAGGTAACGCGTCTGGGTGAGGTCCATCTCGCAGCCCTCGATGACACCCAGGAGGTGGGCGGCTTCGATCCCGTACACGGTGGTGTGCGGTATCAAAGCCTGCGTCACTGGGTGCTGCGGCTGCCCTTCATAGGCCCGTCCGATTTCCGTGCGCCACCAGGCCAGCTTGGTGGCGGCTACGCCCGGGTCGCGCACTTCGTCCACCACATCGTCGATCTCCCTGCAGAAGGCATAGAAGGCCGTGATGGCGGCCCGGCGCGGCGGGCTGAGGAACTTGAAGGCGGTGGTGAACGACGAACCGCTGCGGGCGGTCTTGTCCTGTACGTATTGCTCGGGCGTCATGGTGTGCTCAGGCCGACATTCTCGCTGCGCGCCACAGCATCAGCGCCATGTCCCCTGCATGCAGTTTCGGACGCCGGTGCAGGCTGCGGTGGTGCATCGCTGCAATCTTGTCCAGGATGCGCAGGCCCCCTTGAACCACCAGCCTGAGCTCCCAGCCAGCCCGCCCGGGCAGGCGCAGCGCAAGCGGCTGGCCTGCAAGCATGAGGCTGCGCGCCCATCGCACGAGGTCCGCCACCATCGCTTGCGAGGCCGGTGTGTCGCTCAATCGAATCAAAGCGCCGGTGCTCAGCCCGTGGGCCAATGCGTCTTCATGCGGGATGTAGCAGCGGCCCTTGGGATGGTCTCGGCTGAAATCCTGCCAAAAATTGATGAGTTGAAGCGCCGTGCAGATGGCATCGGATTGCTGCAGCGACAGGTCGTCTTGAACGCCATAGAGATGCAAGAGCAGCCGACCCACCGGGTTGGCCGACAGGTGGCAGTACTCAAGCAGTTGGGCGCGGGTGGCGTAGGCGGGGTTGTCCACATCACGCTCAAAGGCCAGCAAAAGATCGGACAGGGGCTGCGATGGGAGGGCGTGCCGCTGAATCGCGCGGGCCAGCGGCGTGAAGACTTCAGGCCAGGGGCCTTGGTCGGGTGGCCGACCGGCGACGGTGTCCTCCAGGGCGCGCCGGTAGCAGTGCAACTGTTGCAGCCGTTCGGCCGCCGTTTGCATCCCTTCGTCGGCGATGTCGTCTGCCGTGCGTGCGTAGTGGTAGATGGCCACCACCGCCGGGCGCAAGGCCGGCGGGCACAGGACGGACGCCACGGGGAAATTTTCGTAATGGTCCACGCTCACAGCAAGCGCATTGTCGCTGCCGCTGCGGGCTTGCGCCGGGGGAGTAAACTACAGGGTTTGCCGTAAACACCCTGCGCGGGTGGCGAAATTGGTAGACGCACCAGGTTTAGGTCCTGACGCCAGCGATGGTGTGGGGGTTCGAGTCCCCCCCCGCGCACCATGATTCCAGGCGAGTTCGCTCGCCGCCTTTTGCGCAGCGAGCCTGGCTTGCTGCTTGATCCGCTACACAGAGAGTCCCCACTATGACGGTCACCGTTGAAACCCTTGAGAAGCTCGAGCGCCGCATCACGCTCGTGCTGCCGGCCGACACCATCAACAACGAAGTACAGAACCGGCTGAAAAAGCTCGCCCGCACGGTGAAGGCCGACGGCTTCCGCCCCGGCAAGGTGCCCATGAGCGTGGTGGCCCAGCGCTACGGCTATTCCGTCCAGTACGAAGTGGTCAACGACAAGGTCGGGGAAGCCTTCGCACAGGCCGCCACCGAGGCCACCCTGAAGGTGGCAGGGATGCCACGGATCAGCCAGAAGGACGAGGCGCCCGAAGGGTCGTTGGCCTTTGACGCCACCTTTGAGGTCTATCCCGAAGTGCAGATTGGCGACTTGGCCAGCGCCGAGGTTGAAAAGGTCAAGGCCGAAGTCACCGACGCGGCCATCGACAAGACCCTGGACATCCTGCGCAAGCAGCGCCGCACCTTCGCGCAACGCGCGGCCGCCGAAGGCGCCGCCGAAGGCGACCGGGTGACCATCGATTTCGAGGGCAAGATCGACGGCGAGCCCTTCCAGGGCGGCAAGGCCGAGGCCTTTCAATTCATCATCGGCGAAGGCCAGATGCTCGAGCAGTTCGACAAGGCGGTTCGCGGCATGAAGGTCGGTGAGAGCAAGACCTTCCCGCTGCAGTTCCCCGAGGATTACCACGGCAAGGATGTGGCCGGCAAGGAAGCCGATTTCCTGGTCACCATGACGAAGATTGAACTGCAGAACCTGCCCGAGGTGGACGATGCATTTGCCAAGTCTTTGGGAATTGCCGAAGGCACGGTGGATGGCCTTCGCGCTGACGTGAAGAAGAACCTGGCCCGCGAAGTGAAGTTCCGTGTGCTCAATCGCAACAAGGCCGCCGTGATGGACGCGCTGGTGAAGATCAGCACCCTGGACCTGCCCAAGTCCTTGGTGCAGGGCGAAATCGAGCGCATGGTCGAATCCGCCCGCGGTGACCTCAAGCAGCGTGGCTTCAAGGACGCCGACAAGATGGAAATCCCCGGCGAGGTGTTCACCGAGCAAGCCGAAAAGCGCGTGCGCTTGGGCCTGGTCGTGGGCGAACTGGTGCGCACGAACAACCTGCAGGCCAAGCCCGAGCAGCTGCAGGCGCACATCGAGGAAATTTCACAGAGCTATGAGAAGCCTGCTGAAGTGATGCGCTGGTACCTGACCGACCGCAACCGCATGGCCGAGGTGGAGGCCATCGTGGTGGAAAACAATGTGGCCGAGTTTGTGCTTGCCAAGGCGCAGGTGAGCGAAAAGGACATGCCTTTTGACGAACTGATGGCCCAGGCCTGACCGGTTCGGGCTGCCGCCCTGCGGTCTTGCCCCCGTTTTCGCTGCGGCGACCCTGGCGGCCCACCCTTGCGGTGGGCCGTTCCTGTTATCGTAGAACCCTAGCGGATGCCAATCGGTGTCCACCCTTGACCCCAACGGCTTGAGCATGAGCGTGATCGACCCCCAAAACCTGGGCATGGTGCCCATCGTCATCGAAACATCCGGCCGTGGTGAGCGCGCCTATGACATCTACAGCCGCCTGTTGCGCGAGCGTGTGGTGTTCCTGGTGGGGCCCGTCAACGATGTGACAGCCAACCTCGTGGTGGCACAGCTGCTGTTCCTGGAAAGCGAAAACCCCGACAAGGACATCTCGCTTTACATCAACTCGCCGGGCGGCAGCGTCAGCGCTGGCATGTCGATCTTCGACACGATGCAATTCATCAAGCCCGATGTGAGCACGCTGTGCATGGGAATGGCCGCCTCGATGGGTGCCTTCCTGCTGGCAGCGGGCGCCAAGGGCAAGCGCTTTGCCCTGCCCAACAGCAAGGTGATGATTCACCAACCGCTGGGCGGCACCCAAGGCCAGGCCACCGACATCGAAATCCACGCCCGCGAGATCCTCAAGACTCGCGAACAACTCAACAAGATCCTGGCCGACCGTACCGGTCAGGCGCTGGAAAAGATCCAGGCCGACACCGAGCGCGATTACTACATGAGCGCAGCGGAAGCCAAAGACTACGGCCTGGTCGATCAGGTCATCGAGAAGCGTCCCTGATGTCCTATGATCAATCCGCACTGACCCAGCCGAACTGACCACCCATGCCCGAAAAAAAAGGCTCCTCCAGCGAAAAGGTGCTCTATTGCTCGTTCTGCGGCAAGAGCCAGCACGAGGTCAAGAAGCTGATCGCCGGCCCGTCCGTGTTCATTTGCGACGAGTGCATCGAGCTGTGCAACGACATCATCCGTGACGAGGTGCCGCCTGAGGCAGCACCCTCCAAGGCCGGCAAGTCCGACCTTCCCACGCCTGCGGAAATCAAGAACAGCCTTGACCAGTATGTGATCGGGCAGGATGTGGCCAAGCGCATCCTGTCGGTGGCGGTGTACAACCACTACAAGCGCCTCAAGCACATGGGCGGCAAGGACGAGGTGGAGCTCTCCAAGAGCAACATCTTGCTCATTGGCCCCACCGGTTCGGGCAAGACGCTGCTGGCGCAAACGCTGGCGCGGCTGCTCAATGTGCCTTTCGTCATCGCCGACGCCACCACGCTGACCGAAGCCGGCTATGTGGGCGAGGACGTCGAGAACATCATCCAGAAGCTGCTTCAGAACTGCAACTACGAAGTTGAGCGTGCGCAGCGCGGCATTGTCTACATCGACGAAATCGACAAGATTTCCCGCAAGGCGGACAACCCTTCCATCACACGGGATGTGAGCGGTGAGGGCGTGCAACAGGCTCTGCTCAAGCTCGTCGAAGGCACCATGGCCAGCGTGCCACCCCAGGGCGGGCGCAAGCATCCGAACCAGGACTTCCTGCAAATCGACACGACCAACATCCTGTTCATCTGCGGCGGCGCATTCGACGGTTTGGAAAAGGTCATTCAGAACCGTACGGAGAAGTCCGGTATCGGTTTTTCTGCCTCGGTGCAGTCCAAGAGCGAGAAGAAGGCGGCCGAACTGTTCCGGGATGTGGAGCCGGAAGACCTGATCAAGTTCGGTCTGATTCCCGAACTGGTGGGCCGCCTGCCGGTGGTCGCCACCCTGGGCGAACTCACCGAGGATGCCATGGTGCAAATCCTCACCCAGCCCAAGAATGCATTGGTCAAGCAGTACGAGCGCCTGTTCTCAATGGACGGAGTGGAACTGGAGGTTCGTCCTTCTGCACTCAGCGCCATCGCCCGCAAGGCCCTGGCCCGCAAGACGGGCGCCCGCGGCCTTCGCTCCATCGTGGAGCACTCGCTGATCGACACCATGTTCGACCTGCCCACGCTGGATGGCGTGGCCAAGGTGGTGGTGGACGAGCACAACATCGACGAGGGCACCAAGCCCCTGCTGGTGTATCGCGAGACCAAGGCCAGCGCCTGAGCCTTTTCCCTGTTTGTACTGGGCCCCATCTTGTGTTCTGATGGGGCACTTGCAATCCTTCTGCCGGCCCCCAAGTAGGCTGGAGAAAGAGAGACTTCCATGCCCGGTCAAGCCCCCCTCATCGAAGACCCCGTCAGCCTGCCCCTGTTGCCGCTGCGTGATGTCGTCGTGTTCCCTCACATGGTGATCCCGCTGTTCGTGGGGCGTCCCAAATCCATCAAGGCTCTGGAAGCCGCGATGGAAGCCGGTCGGCAAATCATGCTTGTGGCCCAAAGGGCTGCCGGTAAAGACGAGCCCAAGGCGGATGACATGTTTGAAATCGGCTGCATTTCGAGCATCCTGCAGATGCTGAAATTGCCCGATGGCACCGTGAAGGTGTTGGTCGAGGGCGCGCAGCGTGCCCGTACCGTCAAGATCGAAGACAGCGGCGAATATTTCTCGGCGGATGTGGTGAGCGTGGCTGCCGAGAATGAAGGCTCGCCCGAGATCGAAGCCCTGCGCCGTGCGGTCACCCAGCAGTTCGACCAGTATGTCAAGCTGAACAAGAAAATCCCGCCTGAGATCCTCACCTCAATCGCTGGCATCGACGACGCTGGCCGCCTGGCCGACACCATCGCCGCACACCTTCCCCTGAAGCTTGAAGCCAAGCAAAGCGTGCTGGACCTCTACGATGTGGCCAAGCGGCTGGAAAAGCTGCTTGAATTGCTCGAGCACGAGGTCGACATCCTGCAGGTAGAAAAGCGCATCCGCGGCCGCGTCAAGCGCCAGATGGAAAAGAGCCAGCGCGAGTACTACCTCAACGAGCAGGTCAAGGCCATCCAGAAGGAGTTGGGCGACGGCGAGGAAGGTGCCGACCTCGAGGAACTCGAGAAGAAGATCAAAGCCGCGCGCATGCCCAAGGAAGCGCGCCAGAAGGCCGAAGGAGAGCTCAAGAAGCTCAAGCTGATGTCGCCCATGTCGGCCGAGGCCACGGTGGTGCGCAATTACATCGACACCCTGGTGAACCTGCCTTGGAGCAAGAAGACCAAGGTCAAGCACGACCTGTCCAATGCCGAGGAAGTGCTCAACGAGGACCACGCCGGGCTGGAGAAGGTCAAGGAACGCATTCTGGAATACCTCGCCGTGCAACAGCGCGTGGACAAGGTCAAGGCGCCCATCCTGTGCTTGGTCGGCCCTCCCGGTGTAGGCAAGACTTCGCTGGGCCAAAGCGTGGCCCGAGCCACAGGCCGCAAGTTCGTGCGCATGGCCCTGGGCGGCGTACGCGACGAAGCCGAGATCCGTGGCCACCGGCGCACCTACATCGGCTCCATGCCGGGCAAGGTGTTGCAGTCGCTCACCAAGGTGGGCACGCGCAACCCACTGTTCCTGCTCGACGAAATCGACAAGTTGGGCATGGACTTCCGCGGCGACCCGTCTTCAGCGCTGCTTGAAGTGCTGGACCCAGAACAAAACCATACCTTCAGCGACCATTACATCGAGGTTGATTTCGACCTCAGCGATGTGATGTTCGTGGCCACCTCCAACTCGATGAACATTCCCCCGGCCTTGCTGGACCGGATGGAAGTGATTCGGCTTTCTGGCTACACCGAAGACGAAAAAGTCAACATCGCGCAAACCTATCTGCTGCCCAAGCAGCGGAAGAACAATGGCGTGAAGGACGAAGAACTCGATGTGACCGAGGGTGCGGTGCGCGGCATCATCCGCTACTACACCCGCGAAGCTGGCGTGCGTTCACTCGAGCGCGAAGTGGGCAAGATCTGCCGCAAGGTGGTCAAGGGTCTGCAGCTCAAGAAGTACACCGGTCAAGTGGTGGTCAACGAGGACAACCTCAACGACTTCCTTGGTGTGCGCAAGTTCGATTTCGGCCGCGCCGAGAAGACCAACCAGGTGGGCCAAGTGGTGGGCCTGGCCTGGACCGAAGTGGGTGGCGACCTGCTGACGATCGAAGCCGCGGTGATGAACGGCAAGGGCAACATCATCCGCACCGGCCAGTTGGGTGATGTGATGAAGGAGTCCGTGGAAGCTGCGCGCACCGTGGTGCGCTCACGCGCGCGGATGCTGGGCATCAAAGACGAACTCTTCGAGAAGCGCGACATCCACATCCACGTGCCTGATGGCGCCACACCCAAGGATGGCCCGAGCGCGGGTATCGCCATGACCACCGCCTTTGTGTCGGCGCTCACTGGCATTCCGGTGCGCTCGGATGTGGCGATGACGGGTGAGATCACGCTGCGCGGTGAAGTCACCGCCATCGGGGGCCTCAAGGAAAAGCTGCTGGCCGCGCACCGTGGTGGCATCAAGACGGTCCTCATCCCTGAGGAAAACGTCAAGGACCTGCAGGATATTCCTGAGAACGTGAAGAACCACATCGAGATCGTGCCGGTGAAATGGATCGACAAGGTGCTGGAAATTGCATTGGCTTCGAAGCCCCAACCACTGCCTGATGAAGAGCCCGCCGCGGCGGTTGCCAAGGAGGCGGCGCCTGCTGCAGCGGCGGCACCGGCGGCCGATGCAGGCGGTGAGGCCATCAAGCACTGATTCGATCAGCCTCTTGCAACGGCAGTTCAAAATGTTGTATACTTGAGGGCTTGACGGATGCGAGACCAAGCGCATCAAAAAGCGTCAAGAACACATGCGGGAATAGCTCAGTTGGTA
>CAMCTE010000088.1 GCA_945878385.1 Azohydromonas lata NBRC 102462
GGCGCCACCACCAGGGCCTGCGCCAGCTCGGCCTTGCCCAAGTCCTGGGCGCGGTGCACTTCGGGCAACTGCACGCCCGCTGCCCGATACCCCTCGTTGAGCGGCTCCACCGATCCATGCACCACGATGGGCCCGATGCCCGCATCCACGCCCGCCAAGATGCGCTGTGCCTTGCCGAAGCTGTAGGCCATCAGCACACTGGCCCGGCCCGCGGCAAGGTTGGCGGCCCACCACCGGTTGATGTCGTCGAACACCTGCGCCTGCGGCTGCCAGCGGTAGATGGGTAAACCAAAGGTGGACTCGGTGATGAAGCAATCGCAGCGCACCGGCTCGAACGGGTCGCAGGTGGGGTTGCGCTCGTCATGGTCACTCAGGAAGTAGTCGCCCGACACCACCCACACCTGCCCGCGGTGCTCCAGCCGCACCTGCGCCGCACCCAACACATGCCCAGCCGGATGCAGGCTGATGCGCACGCCTCGGTGCTCCACCACTTCGCCCCATGCCAGCGCGTTCAGGTCGATGTCCGCCCCCAGGCGAGCCCGCAACACGCCCTCACTGCGGGCGCTGGCCAGGTAGTGGGTGCTTCCGCGCCGCGCATGGTCGGCATGCGCGTGGGTGATCACCGCACGGTCCACCGGGCGCCAGGGGTCGATGTGGAAGTCGCCTGCCGGGCAGTACAGCCCTTGCGGCGTCTCCACCACCAGGTCATCCTGTGCCGCGTTCGTCATCGGTTTGTCCAGTTCAGTCGCCCTGTTCAGTACCGCGCCCGCACGCCGGCCAGACGCAGATACAAGCGCGCCATCAAGGCCACGGCCCGGCGCCTGAGGGCGGTGGCCCAACCCGAAGCCGCAGGCGCAGCCACCACCGGCCGCGAGCGCGCAAACGCCGTCTCCAGCGATGCGGCCACCTCGCGCACAAAGGCGCCATCCCGCACGGCCAGATTGGCCTCGAAGTTCACCAGCAAGGACAGCGGGTCGAGGTTGGAGCTGCCCACCGTGGCCCAGCGCTCGTCCACCCGCACCACCTTGGCATGCAGGAAGGCCGCGTCATATTCGAAGATGTGAACGCCGCCGTCCAGCAGTTCGCGGTACAGCACCGACGCGGCCAGGGCCGCGATCTTGTAGTCGGGCTGCCCCTGCAGCAGCAGGCGCACGCGCACACCACGGCGCGCAGCCTGCAGCAAGGCCCTGCGCAAGACGCGCCCGGGATAGAAATACGGACAGACGATGTCAATCTCCTGCCGCGCATGGCCACAGGCCTGCAGCAGTGCGGCCTGCACGCTGTGGCGCTGGCGCAGGTTGTCGCGCAGCAGGAAGGCAGCCTCCATGGTGCCGGGGCTGGAGGGCTCTGTGCGGTCAGCCGGCAGCGTCGCCGCCGGACCGGCCAGCCCCACCGGCACCAGCCGCATCGACCGCAGCAGTTCGCGCGCACGATGCAGTCCCCTGGGCCCCCGCACCATCTGTGCAATCTCGTCGCGCCAGTCGGCGCCAAATGCCGCGCGGGTCCACATGGCGCGCGCCGTGTGCACCATCGGCGCCACCACCGGGCCACGGACCTGCACCGCATAGTCCAGGCGCGGCGACTCCAACCGGCCATGGTGCAGGTCCAGCCGGTCGTCGATCACGTTGATGCCGCCCACGAATCCCACCTCTCCGTCCACCACTGCCACCTTCTGATGCAGGCGCCTGAGGTGCTCGGGCTGCAGCCAGGCCCACCAGCGGTCCAGCGGCCGGTACACCGCCACGGCCACCGGGGTGTGGGCCCACCACCGGCGCAGTTCACCCAGCGACCCCATCGTGCCGAACCCGTCCACCACCACCCGCACCCGCACGCCGCGCTGCGCCGCAGCCACCAGTGCATGGGACACCGCTTGGGCCGACTCATCGGTGTGGAAGATGTAGGTGGTCAGCCACACCTCGTAGCGCGCCCGGTTCACAGCCGCGATCAGCGCCGCGAACAGTTCATCCCCGCCCTGCAGCAGGCGCACCTCGTTGCCGGGCAGGTAGTGCGCTCGGCGTCTGAGGTACCAGGCGGGCAACGGCTCCATGGGCTCGCCCCGTCAGCCTCGCTCGAATTCGGCCACCAAGGGCAGATGGTCCGACAACTGCGCCCAACTCAGCCCCCGCGGCACCTGCACCGCCGTACAGCGCAGGCCGCGGCTGTAGAAGCGGTCGAGCGCGAAGACCGGCACTCGGGAAGGAAAGGTGGCCATACGGCCCACTCTCAACGCCCCGCTTGTGGCGGGCCCGGCGCCCGCGCGGGCCGGACCGACGGCCCGCATCAGCCCGAGCTGCGCGAACACCGGGTCGAGCTTCTCGCCCCAGTCGTTGAAGTCGCCACCCACGATCACCGGCTCACCCGGCGGAACCTCACGATCGATCAGCTCCAGCACCCGCTCGGCCTGACGAAGGCGGCTGGCGTGCATCAGGCCGAAATGGGCCACCACCGCATGCACCGGCGTGTGGTCCCACGCCAAGGGCACGTGCAGCAGGCCGCGCTGCTCGAAGCGGTGGTCGCTGACGTCGTGGTGCCCCACATCGCCCACCGGCCAACGGCTCAGCAAGGCATTGCCATGCTCGCCGTGGCGCGTCACCGCATTGGTGCGGTACACGCAGGCAAAGCCCTCTGGTGCCAGGAACTCGGCTTGGCCCTGCTGCGGCCAGGCATGCGGGCCATGGGCGAAGCGGCGCGCCTCGCGGTGATGGAACAGGCGCACTTCCTGCAACATCACCAAGTCGGCCTGCAGCGACGCCACGCCGCGCTCCAAGTTGTGTATTTCCAGGCGCTTGCGCGGGCCGATACCGCGCACACCCTTGGCGATGTTGTAGGTGGCCACGCGCAGCCGGGGCGTTGGGGTCTTCATGTCGCGTGGGCTTCTCCCGTTCAGCTCAGGATGTCGCAGAACCTCGGCAGCATCAGGATCGCCTCGGCATTGCTCGGCGAAAAGCAGCAGTCGGCGGCTTCGCGCCAGGGCAACCACTTGTGCTGCAGGTGCTCCCTCGGTGACAACACCACCGCCACCTCACGCGGCACCAACAGTCCGAACACATGTTCGGTGTTGTGGGTGACCCCCGGCGCATAGCGGTGCCGCCAGACCGGATAAATCTCATACACATTCGACAGTTGCCAATCCTGCAGATGGATCAGCGGCACGTCATGCGATCCCACCGCGATGCCGGTCTCCTCATGCACCTCGCGGATGCAGGTCTCGCGCAGGGGCTCATCCAGCGCATCCTTAGAGCCGGTCACGCTCTGCCAGTAACCCGGTTTGTCGGCACGCTCGATGAGCAGTATCTGCCCATCGGCGCTGTGGATCACCACCAGCACGCTCTCGGGGATCTTGGGCGGTCGTGCAGGAGCATTCGGGGAAGCAGTCATGGCGGAATCATGCCCGGAAATGAACCCCACCAGTGGCACCATGCCCAATGAAAAAGGGCCTGCTCGCGCAGGCCCCGGTCATCGCGGTCAAAGTGTGTGGCGCGTCAGGCCGCCGCCTGTGCGTTGCGCAGCCGGATGTGCAGTTCCCGCAACTGCTTCTCGTCCACATTGCTGGGCGCACCGGTCAGCAGGCACTGCGCACGCTGCGTCTTCGGGAAGGCGATCACATCACGGATGCTCTCCGCGCCCGTCATCAGCGTCACCAGGCGGTCCAGGCCGAAGGCCAGACCACCGTGCGGAGGCGCACCGTACTGCAGGGCGTCGAGCAGGAAGCCGAACTTCACCTGCGCGTCTTCTGCACTGATGTTGAGGGCCTTGAACACCTTGCTCTGCACCTCGGCGCGGTGGATACGCACCGAGCCGCCACCCAACTCCCAGCCATTGAGCACCATGTCGTAGGCCTTGGCCACACAGCGGCCCGGGTCGGTGTCCATGTAGTCCTCGTGGCCGTCCTTGGGTGCGGTGAAGGGATGGTGCACCGCATTCCAGCGGTTTTCATCTTCATCATGCTCGAACATCGGGAAGTCCACCACCCACAGCGGGGCCCAGCGTTCCTCGAACAGGCCTTTGCCGCGCCCGAATTCGCTGTGGCCGATCTTCAGACGAAGCGCGCCGATGGCGTCGTTGACCACCTTGGCCTTGTCGGCGCCGAAGTAGATCAGGTCGCCGTTTTGGGCGCCTGTGCGCTCCAGAATCGCCTTCAACGCCGTGTCGTGGATGTTCTTCACGATGGGCGACTGCAGGCCATCGCGCCCAGAGGCCAGGTCGTTCACCTTGATCCAGGCCAAGCCCTTGGCGCCGTAGATCTTCACGAACTCGGTGTGCCCGTCGATGTCGCCGCGCGAGAGTTCGGCCCCGCCGGGCACTCGCAGCGCCACCACACGGCCACCGACAGCGTTGGCCGGGCCGCTGAACACCTTGAAGTCCACATCCTTCATCACCTCGGTGAGCTCGGTGAACTCCATCTTCACGCGCAGGTCGGGCTTGTCCGAACCGAAGCGGAACATCGCATCCGCATAGGTCATCACCGGGTACTCGCCCAGGTCCACATTCATGGCATTGCGGAACACATGGCGGATCATCCCCTCGAACATGTCGCGGATCTCCTGCTCATTCAGGAAGGAGGTCTCAATGTCGATCTGGGTGAATTCCGGCTGACGGTCGGCGCGCAGGTCCTCGTCGCGGAAGCACTTGGTGATCTGGTAATAGCGGTCAAAGCCCGACACCATCAGCAGCTGTTTGAACAGTTGAGGCGACTGCGGCAGCGCGAAGAATTGGCCGTCGTGCACGCGGCTGGGCACCAGGTAGTCGCGCGCACCTTCAGGCGTACTCTTGGTCAGCATCGGCGTTTCGATGTCCACGAAACCGTGCTCGTCCAGGTACCGGCGCACTTCCATCGCCACCCGGTAACGCAGCATCAGGTTCTTCTGCATGGCCGGACGGCGCAAGTCCAGCACGCGGTGAGTCAGGCGCACCGTCTCGCTGAGATTCTCATCGTCCAGTTGGAACGGGGGCGTGACGCTGGGGTTCAACACCTCCAGTTCGTGGCACAACACTTCAATCTTGCCGCTCACCAAATTGGCGTTCTCGGTTCCCGCAGGCCGCGCACGCACCTTGCCCACCACCTTCAGGCAGAACTCGTTGCGCACGCCTTCGGCGGTCTTGAACATCTCGGCGCGGTCCGGGTCGCACACGATCTGAACCAGGCCTTCGCGGTCGCGCAGGTCAATGAAGATCACGCCACCGTGGTCGCGGCGGCGGTGGGCCCAGCCCATGAGGGTGACGGTTTGCTCCATCAGCGTTTCGCTGACGAAGCCGCAGTAGGTGGTACGCATGGTTGTAATCAATCTGAAAAGTGTGGGAGCGGCACACACGCATGGCGCCGGCGAATCTGGCCGCGGGGCTGCACCCCTGAGGACTGACCGTCCGCCTCGACGATCAGCCCTGCCGATTGGGGTCGGCCTCCCCCGACACCTTGGCGGCCGGCGGGGGCGACACCACGCCCATGGAGATGATGTACTTCAGCGCCTCGTCCACGCTCATGTTCAGTGGCCGAATGTCTGCAGTGGGCACCATCAGGAAAAAGCCCGAAGTGGGATTGGGCGTGGTGGGCACATACAGGCTGGTGTGGTCAGCCTGCAGGTGTGCGGCCACCTCGCCGCTGGGCTTGCCCGTGACGAAGGCGATGGTCCAGGAACCGGCCCTGGGGTACTGCACCAAAACCGCTTCACGAAACGCGTTGCCGCTGCTGGAAAACAGCGTGTCCGACACTTGCTTGACTGAGCTGTAGATGCTCTTGACGATGGGAATGCGCTGCACGATGCGCCCGCCCTGGCGCAGCGCCCATTGGCCGAAATAGTTGGCTGCAAACACGCCCGTCAGCAGCAAGGCCAGGAACACCGCCAGCACGCTCATGCCGGGAATGTGGCGCAGGGCTTCCAATGCGGCATGGGTCTGCGCGGGCATCACGGCCTGCGTGGCACCAATGACCCACAAGAACAGGCCATCAAGCGCACCCCAAACGGCGTGCAGCACCCACACCGTCACCACCAGAGGCAACCACACCAAAAGGCCGGCCAGGAGATAGCGCTTGAGCATGGGGGGTTGGGCCTGAATCAGTCGATGGGGGGTCAGTGGCAAGCGCAGGATGTGCCGCAGCCGCCTGCGGCCAGGGTGGTACCACCACCGCTGTCGGACGAACCACCGCTGGAAGTGCCGCCGCCTGAAGGCGAGGCCCCCGAATCACCACCGGACGATGTGCCACCACCGGACGAATCTCCGGCAGGGGCTGGGCTGCCCGCCGCTCCGCTCTCCGCGGCCTTGCCGCCGCCAGAGGAGCCGCCGCGAAAATCAGTGACGTACCAACCCGAGCCCTTGAGTTGGAAGCCCGCGGCAGTCACCTGCTTGGCAAAGGCCTCGGCCCCGCACGCCGGGCATGTGCTCAGCACCGGGTCGGAGATTTTCTGCAGCACATCTTTGGCGTGGCCGCAGGCATTGCAGCGGTAGGCGTAGATCGGCATGGAATTCTCTCGGGCGGGTGGACGGCTGGGGTTTGGGCTGACAGAGGCTGCTAAAGGTGCCGCAGTTCGGTCAACCCACCATTATAGGGAATCAGCCCAACTCCAAGCCCGGCGCCGCCCCTGAAGCACCCGGCGCCACTGTTGTTCCTGAAGCCCCGAACGGCTGTCCGGGGTTCGCGCCATCAGTGCCCACCCTCCTGCGAGCCGCGCAGGATGCTCTCGATCGAATGCCCCTCGTGCCGCAGCACGGGCGGCAGCAGGGAGCCGATCACCATGAACACGGCCGAGGCAGCCAGGCCGATCAGGTTGGCCGGCACCAGCGTATCGGGTGCGAAATTGTGGAAGAACAGCCAGGTTCCCACGCCCATGACCACCGACAACAAGGCGCCCTGAGTGTTGGCGCGCTTCCAGTAGGCGCCGGCCACCAGCGCAACGAACGCCCCGGTCAGCGTCACGTTGTAGGCGTTTTGCACCATTTCGTACATGGTGCTCTCGCTGTTGACGGCAAACAGCAGGGCACAGGCCGTGAAGGTGACCAGCACCACGCGCAGGGTCAGCAGAAACTGCCGATCACTCATGTTCGGAACGAAGGGCCGCAGCACATTTTCAGTGAAGGTGGCCGTGGGGGCCAGCAGCGCACCGCTGGCCGTGGACAGGATGGCCGAGAGCAAGGCGCCGAAGAACAGCACCTGCGCCCACAGCGGCATCTGCCCCAACACCAAGTCGGGCAGGATGCGCTGGATTTCGCGGGCGTCCTCGGAAGCGAACAGTCCGCCCAAGGAAGGGTCGGCCACCAGCGCCGAATAGGCGATGAACATCGGCACGAAGGCAAAGCAGAAGTAGATCAGGCCGCCAAGGATGGTGCCCCGCACCGCGGTCTTCTCGTCTTTGGCACTGGTCATCCGCTGGAACACATCCTGCTGGGGAATCGACCCAAAGGCAAAGGCAAAGAACGCACCGGCCATGGCCCACCACGCCGCCGTGTCGTCGGCCGCGGGAAAGAAGGCGAACTTGCCATCGGCAGCGGCCTTTTCCACCACAGTCCCAAAGCCGCCGGCCAGGTCACCCACCAGCAGCGCCACCGCACTCAATCCCACCAGAATGATCACCGTCTGGAACAGGTCGGTGAAGGCCACCGACCACATGCCGCCGAAGATGGTGTAGACCACCACCACGGCCGCGCCCAGCAGGATGGCCGTGTTCAGTTCGATGGCCCCGCCCGACAGACCGTAGATCACCAAACCCAGTGCCGTCATCTGCGCCGAGGTCCAGCCCAGGTAGGACAGCACGATGGCCGTACTGGTCAGCACCTCCACCGACTTGCCATAGCGCTTCTTGTAGAAGTCGCCGATGGTCAGCAGGTTCATTCGGTAGAACAGCTTGGCAAACAGCAGCGCGGCCAGCACCAGGCACACCGAGGCGCCGAAGGGGTCGCCCGGAATGCCCGCCAAGCCGTCGCGCGCAAAAGTGGCTGACACACTGAGTACCGTCTCGGCACCAAACCAAGTGGCAAACACAGTCGCCACATTCATGTACAGCGGCAGGCTGCGCCCGGCCACCAGATAGTCCTTGGCACTGTGCACCCGGCGCGCGGCCATGAGGCCGATGGCGATGGTCACGATCATGTACACGATGACGAAGGTCACCAGCATTTCCCGATGCTCCTCTGTTCAGTTCAATAGGTTTGTGAATCACGCAGCACCTGCCATAGGTGCATGCCCAACAACCCCAGCAGAAAACCCACCAAAGCCCAACCGGTACCGCGCAACATCCGATTGGTGCGCTTCTGTTCGGCCAACATCTCCAGCAGAATGGATTCGCGCGGCGCGCCACCGCCACGGCTCAGGCTTTGGTGCACCAGGCGCGGCAGCTCCGGCAGCATGTGCGCGTAGCGCGGTGCCTCGGCCTTCAGGGCCGCCACCAAGCCGCGCCAGCCGATCTGCTCGTTCATCCAGCGCTCCAGGAAGGGCTTGGCCGTGCTCCAAAGGTCGAGCTCGGGGTCGAGTTCCCGACCCAGCCCCTCGATGTTGAGCAGCGTCTTCTGCAGCAGCACCAACTGGGGCTGAATCTCCACATTGAAGCGGCGGGAGGTCTGGAACAACCGCATCAATACCTGCCCCAGCGAGATATCCTTCAAGGGCCGGTCGAAGTGCGGCTCGCACACCGCGCGGATCGCACCCTCGAGCTCATTGACCTTGGTACCCGCCGGCACCCAGCCGCTTTCGATGTGCAGTTCGGCCACCCGCTTGTAGTCGCGCCGGAAGAAGGCGATGAAGTTCTGCGCCAGGTAATCCTTGTCGACCTCGGTGAGCGTGCCGATGATGCCGAAGTCCAGCGCGATGTAGCGGCCCATGGTGGCCGGATCCACGCTGACCATGATGTTGCCCGGGTGCATGTCGGCGTGGAAGAAACCGTCTCGAAACACCTGGGTGAAGAAGATGGTGACCCCATCGCGCGCCAACTTCTTGATGTCCACGCCGCTGTCGCGCAAACGCTCGATCTGGCTGATGGGCACGCCCTTCATGCGCTCCATCACGATCACCGTGTCGCGGCAGTAGTCCCACATCATCTCGGGAATCAGGATGATGTCCAGGCTCTGCATGTTGCGCCGAAGTTGCGCGGCGTTCGCCGCCTCGCGCACCAGGTCCAACTCGTCGTGCAGATAGGTGTCGAACTCGGCCACCACCTCGCGCGGCTTCAGGCGCTTGCCATCGCTGCTGACCCGCTCCACCCACACCGCCAAGCGGTGCAGCAGGGCCATGTCATCTTCAATGGCACGCAGCATGCCCGGGCGCAGCACCTTCACCGCCACCTCGCGCCCATCCTTCAAGGTGGCAAAGTGCACCTGGGCAATCGAGGCGCTGGCCACCGGAACGGGGTCGAATTCGTCGAACAGTTCGGCCACCGGCCGGCCCAGGGCCTTCTCAATCAGCGCCACGCTTTGTGCACTGGGAAAAGGCGGCACCCGATCCTGCAGTTTGGAAAGTTCCTCGGCGATATCCAGCGGCACCAGATCGCGCCGCGTGGACAGCACCTGCCCGAACTTGACGAAGATCGGGCCCAGGCGCTCCAGTGCCATGCGCAGCCGCTCACCACGCGACCCATCGAACCGACGGCCAATGGTCACCAGACGCGCCACCAACCGCACCCAAGGCTGCCGAAAGCCCGACAGCGCAATATCGTCTACCCCGAAACGCAGCAGCGTCAGCGCAATGCGCACCAGGCGCAGGAACTGGCGGATGGAAGAGCCGCCCATCAGCCCACACCGCCGCTGCGGGCCAGGCGCGCCACAGCCTCGCGCAAGGCGCGGGCGGTGGCCAATCCCCAGGTGCGCAGCCGCTCGGCCGGCACCGGCCCGAACAGGCGCTCGATGTCCGCGGCCACATCCCAGCGCAAGTTCTCAGCCAGCCAATTCACATCGGCTGCCAATTGCGCGTCACCTGCCAACTGCAGGCTGGGCGTGCCACCGGACAACACGCGGCTGACCAGACCCAGTGGATCATGCGTATCCACCACCACCTCCAGCTGTGGCACGGCGGCATCGTCGCCGGGCTCGAGCATTGGGCACAGCTCCAGCAAGCCGGCCGGCGTCACCAGCACCTCCAGGGGCGCCGGCGGCGGCACCACCATGGACAACAGGCGCGGCCATCCGTCGGGCACCACGCGCAGGCGCGAACCTGCGTGCGGGCTCAAGCGCTGCTGCGCCACCGGCTCCGAGGCGAGCACATGATTGATCAACAGGATCAGGCGCTCGCGGCCTTCCTGTTCCAGCAACTGGCGCACGCCGGCTCCAGGGCTTGGGTTTGAGCTTGGGGACAT
>CAMCTE010000089.1 GCA_945878385.1 Azohydromonas lata NBRC 102462
GGTATCTGTGTGGGAACCCACACCCGGGCATGGGCGGCGTAGTCGTAGGGGCTGCCCACCGACAACACTTGTGCGTCGTCCAGACCCGCCTGCGTGCGAAACCATGAAAGAGTGGGCTCATCCCCCAGGGTGGCCGAGGTGAACACCCACGCGCGCAGGGACGAACTTTGCGACTGCTGCATCAGCTCGCGAATGTCCAAAGGCGTATCGATCAGCCGGGCCTGATGCGATCCGACATCGATCCAACGCACCCGATCGACCCCTGCGGGTTCACGAAACACCGCCAAACGAACCAGCAGTTCCTCGGCTCGGTCGCGCAACCGCTGCAGATCAGGATGGGCTTCGGCCACTGCGGCTGCGGCGTCCATCGCCGCCTGCAGCGCCTGGGCAAGGCCTTCGAGAGACTGGGTGAAGGCCACCTCTACAGGGCGTGCTGAACCATCTGCACGGCCCGACGCCCTGTCGGTCCACCGCACGCGGCGCGATCCCCTGCCGCTGCCCTCACCACCATCGCAGGCCAAGATGAATTCCCGCACGCTCTGGTCCAGAAACTGGCTGCAGGCCAACCAATCCTGAAGACCGCGCGCGTGCGCCAAGCCCGCCGCGCGCAAGTCGCGGCTCAAGTCCATCACCGCCAGGGTGCCAATGCTCGTGGCCACAAATTGCAGGCCCGTATCCAGTATCTGATGCGCCTCATCGAAAACCACCACTTCGACAGCCGGCAGCAGTTCAGCCATTCCCCCCTCCTTGAGAGCGAGATCGGCGAAGAACAGATGGTGGTTGACCACCACCAAGTCGGCCGCCATGGCCTGCCGGCGCGCCTGCATCACATGGCATTCGTTGAAGGCGGGGCATTCGCTGCCCAAGCAGTTGTCGCGAGTGGACGTGATCAGGGGCATGAGCGAGGAGCGCTCGTCCAAACCTGGCACTTCGGACAGGTCGCCATTGCCAGTGGTGCGCGCCCAATCCTCCACACGCGCCAACAGTCGCAGGCTGGTGCGGTCCAAACCTTCAGGCAGCTGTCGAGCCTGCGCCATGCGGTGCCTGCACAAGTAGCTGCCTCGGCCCTTGAGCAAAGCCGTGCTGATCGGCACCCCCAGGCGCTCGCACAGTTTGGGCAGGTCGCGCCAGAAGAGCTGGTCCTGCAGGCCCTTGGTGGCCGTGCTCACCAAGCCACGACGGCCGCTGAGCAGCAGCGGGATGAGGTAAGCGTAGGTCTTGCCAACTCCTGTACCGGCCTCCACCACCAGGGTGTGATGCCCTTCGATGGCGCGGGCCACCGCCTGTGCCATGGCCGATTGTTCGGCCCTCTCACGGTAGTCGGCATCCCGCCGCGCCAAGGGCCCGTGTGGGCCCATCAGTGCGGCCACCGCCTGCGGCAAATCGCCCAGCTCGGGCATGGGGCGCATGCCCGCCTCGTGCGGGGGTGCAGCTTCAGCACTCATGGGCAGGCCTTGGACCGCGATACGGGGCACGGTTCAGGCCGGCTCCGGCGGCTCCAGTTCAATTTCCAACCGGCGGATCTGATCTCGCAGCAACAGGCGCCGCTTCTTCAACCGCCTCAAGGCGAGATCGTCGGGTTGAGGCTGTTCGGCCAACCGGTCGATCAGGCTGTCGAGGTCTGCATGCTCGATGCGAAGTTCGATGAGCTGCCTCTGGGGGGAACGAAGGTTGTCGTCCATGCGTCTGTGCATTCTAGGCTTCAGGGGTATCGGTCAGATCCCACTGAAGGGTGCACCGCCATCGGGGAGCGCATCGCCTCAGGTCAACGAGGTGTCCACCGTGCGCCGGTCCAGCGCCTGGAATTCGGCAGACTGCATTTCGTTGAGCCGCGAGATCGTACGGGGAAATTCGTGCGCCAAAGGGCCTTCGGTGTAAAGCTCCTCCGGAGCACATTCGGCGCTGATGATGAGTTTGCAGCGCCGGTCGTACAGCACATCCACCAGCCAGGTGAAGCGCCGCGCCTCACTGGCCATGCGCGGCGGCATCTGCGGAACATTCGACAGGATCACGGTATGGAACCGGGTGGCAATCTCCAGGTAGTCGTTCTGCGAACGCGGCCCGCCGCACAGCCACTTGAAGTCGAACCACACCACGCCGCCGGCCTTGCGCCGGGCCGTGATTTCCCGGTGCTCGATATTCAGTACAGGCGGCTCATCACGCGCCTCGGCCAAGCTGTCAAAAGCATGGGTGAGCTCCTGTTCGGCCTCGTCGTTCAGGGGCGAGTGGTACAGCCGAACCTTCTCCATGGTGCGACGCCGGTAGTCGGTGCCGTGGTCCACATTGATGACCTCCAACTGCCGCTTGAGCAGTTCGATGGCGGGCAGGATCCGGTCGCGGTGCAAGCCATTGGGATACAGACCATCCGGGTGGAAGTTCGAAGTGGTGACGATGCTCACGCGGTTGGCGATCAGCGAATCGAGCAAGCGATGCAGGATCATCGCATCGGTGACATCGGCGACATGGAACTCGTCGAAGCAGATCAGCCGGAAACGCTTGGAGATGCGCTTGCCCAGCTCATCCAAGGGGTTCTGCAGGCCCTTGAGCTCGGCCAACTCGCGGTGCACTTCACGCATGAACTCGTGGAAGTGAAGCCGCGTTTTGCGCTGGAGCGGAACGGACAGGAAAAAACTGTCCATCAGGAAGCTCTTGCCACGGCCCACGCCGCCGTACATGTACACACCGCGCGGTATCGGCGGCCTCACCAGGAGGCGAGTGACGGCGTTGCTGCGACGGCCCAGGTAGTCCTGCCACTCGTTCTCGCAGCGTTCAAGGGCGTCAATGGCCCGCACCTGCGCCGGGTCGGCGGTGAAGCCGCGCTCGGCCAGGGTACGGTTGAAGAGTTCCCTTACGCCCATCAAGGCGCCATCAGAAGTTCAAGGTCCGCTTGTCCACGGCCAGCGCCGCTTCCTTGGTGGCCTCGCTCAGTGACGGGTGCGCATGGCAAATGCGCGCGATGTCCTCTGCACTGGCCTTGAATTCCATGGCCACGACCGCTTCGGCAATCAGTTCGGAGGCGTAAGGGCCCACGATGTGCACGCCCAGGATTTCATCGCTTGCCGCATCGGCCAGGAACTTCACCATACCGGTGGTATCGCCCAATGCGCGCGCGCGCCCGTTGGCCATGAAGGGGAAGGTGCCAGCCTTGTAGGCGCGGCCTGCGGCCTTGAGCTGCTGCTCGGTCTGGCCCACCCAGGCAATTTCGGGGCTGGTGTAGATCACCCACGGAACGGTGTTGAAGTTGACATGCCCGTGCTGACCCGCGATGCGCTCTGCCACGGCTACGCCCTCTTCTTCGGCCTTGTGGGCCAGCATGGGGCCACGAACCACATCACCCACCGCCCATACACCGGGCAGGTTGGTGCGGCACTCGTCGTCCACCACGATGGCGCCACGCTCGTCGAGCTTCAAGCCCACGGCTTCGGCGTTCAGTCCGATCGTGTTGGGTACACGGCCAATCGAGATGATGAGCTTGTCGACATCGAGCTTGTGCTCAGCACCCTTGGCATCGGTGTAGGCAATGCTCACGCTCTTCTTGCCGGTCTTGACCTCGCCCACCTTCACGCCGAGTTCGATCTTCAAGCCCTGCTTGGTGAAGGCCTTGTGCGCCTCCCTGGCGATCTGCTCGTCCACCGCACCCAGAAAGGTCGGCAACCCTTCCAGGATGGTGACCTCCGCCCCAAGGCGGCGCCAGACCGAGCCCATCTCCAGGCCGATCACACCTGAGCCGATGAGGCCCAGCTTCTTGGGTACGCCTCCGATTCGCAGGGCGCCGTCGTTGGACAGGATCTGCTCTTCGTCAAAGGGGACGCCGGGCAAAGCACGCGCGTTCGAACCCGTGGCCACGATCACTTGTTGGGCGGTCAGGGATTCTTGGTCTGAACCGGATACCTGAACCTCGTAGCCGCCCTCAACGGCCTTCGCAAACGAGCCACGGCCATGGAAAAAGGTCACCTTGTTCTTCTTGAACAGGTACAGGATACCGTCGTTGTTCTGCTTGACCACCGTGTCCTTGCGGGCCAGCATCTTGGGCACATCGATGCTCAGGTCCTTCAGTCCGATGCCATGCTCGGCGAAGTGGTGGCCCGCCTGTTCGAAGTGCTCGCTGGACTGCAGCAGCGCCTTGGAGGGAATGCATCCCACATTCGTGCAGGTGCCGCCGGGTGCCGGTCCACCCTTGGCGTTTTTCCACTCGTCGACGCAGGCCACATTGAAGCCCAACTGCGCGGCACGGATGGCGGCGATGTAGCCACCGGGGCCGCCACCGATGACGATGATGTCGAAGTTTTTCATGTTCTGTCCCGCTGTGGCTTCAGATGTCAAAGAGCAGTCGGGCGGGGTCTTCCAACGCCTCCTTCATGGCCACCAAGCTCAGCACGGCCTCGCGGCCATCGATGATGCGGTGGTCATAGGACATGGCCAAGTAGTTCATAGGCCGCACCACCACCTGACCGTTTTCCACCACGGCGCGGTCCTTGGTGGCGTGCACGCCCAGGATGGCCGACTGCGGCGGGTTGATGATCGGGGTGGACAGCATGGAGCCGAAAGTGCCTCCGTTGCTGATGGAGAAGGTGCCGCCCGTGAGTTCCTCGATCCCCAACTTCCCGTCCTTGGCCTTCTGGCCAAACTCGGCAATCTTCTTCTCGATGTCGGAAAAGCTCATCTGGTCGCAGTTGCGCAGGACCGGCACCACCAGCCCGCGGGGCGAACCCACAGCGATACCGATGTCGAAGTAGCCGTGGTAGACGATGTCATTGCCGTCTACCGAGGCGTTCACGATGGGGTATTTCTTCAGTGCCGCCACCGCTGCCTTCACAAAGAAGCTCATGAAACCGAGCTTGACGCCGTGCTCCTTCTCGAACTTGTCCTGAAACTTCTTGCGCATCTCCATCACCGGGGCCATGTTGACCTCGTTGAAGGTGGTGAGGATGGCATTGGTGGACTGCGACTGCACCAGGCGCTCGGCAATGCGCGCGCGCAGACGGCTCATGGGCACGCGCTGCTCGGGCCGGTCGCCCAGGTTCATGGCCGAAGGCGCAGTCACAGCCGGCAGGGGCTTGGTCACGGCAGCCGGCATCGGAGCCTGTAGGGCTGAGGCGGCCGGGGCGGCTGTGGCGGCCGGGGAGGAGGTGCCAGCGGCCACGGCGCCCAACACATCGCCCTTGGTCACGCGGCCGTCTTTACCGGTGCCAGCCACGGAGCCGGCGGCCAGGTTGTGGTCGGCCATCAACTTGGCCGCAGCCGGCATCGCCACACCAGCCTTGCTGCCACCACCGGCAGGCGCCGCTGCAGCGGGAGCAGGGGCGGGCGCCGCCGGGGCAGCAGCAGCAGCAGCAGGCGCCGCAGCACCCTTGCCTTCGGTGTCGATGCGCGCGATCAACTGATCGCTCACCACCGTACCACCGTCACCCACAACGATTTCGCCGATCACGCCTGCGGCCGGCGCCGGCACCTCCAGGACAACCTTGTCGGTTTCGATCTCGATGAGGATTTCGTCGATGGCCACGGCTTCACCGGGCTTCTTCTTCCAGGTCAGGAGGGTGGCTTCAGCCACCGATTCACTGAGTTGGGGAACCTTGACTTCTACGAGTGCCATGATGATTCTTGAGTGTTCTTTGCTGAGAAGGAGCTGCCAGGGACTGCGGCGGCGTACTCACGCCGCATCCCCCGGCAGGCGGAGATCACTTGGTGAGAACGAAGCCCTTGAGCTTGCCGAAGGCCTGATCCAGCAGCGCCTTCAATTGCTCCTGGTGCAGATGGGCGTAGCCCACGGCAGGCGATGCTGAGGCCGGACGGCCGGCGTAACCCAGCTTCTGGCCTTCGAGCATGTTCTCGTGGATGTAGTGCTGCACGAAGAACCAGGCACCCTGGTTCTGCGGCTCGTCCTGGCACCACACCACCTCCGCCGCGTTGGCATAGCGCTTGATCTCGGTGCTGAAGGCCTTGTGCGGGAAGGGGTAGAGCTGCTCCACCCGGATCACCGCCATATCAGTGGCCTTCTTCTCGTCGCGCTTCTTCACCAGGTCGTAGTACACCTTGCCGGTGCACACCACCACACGCTTGACCTTGTCGGCTGCGATGTCAGCGTTCTGCTCCGGGATCACCGTCTTGAACTCACCCTTGGTGAATTCGCTCATCGGCGAAGTGGCATCCTTGTTGCGCAGCAGGCTCTTGGGCGTGAAGATGATCAGCGGCTTGCGGAACTGGCGCACCATCTGCCGGCGCAGCAGGTGGAAGATTTGCGAAGCCGAGGTGGGCTGGCAGATCTGCATATTGTTGTCTGCGGCCAACTGCATGAACCGCTCCACGCGTGCGCTGCTGTGCTCGGGACCCTGGCCCTCGTAGCCGTGAGGCAGCATCAGCGTCAGGCCATTCACACGGCCCCACTTCACCTCACCTGAGGCGATGAACTGGTCGATCACCACCTGGGCACCATTGGCGAAGTCACCGAACTGCGCTTCCCAGATGGTCAGGGTATTGGGCTCGGCAGCGGCATAACCGTACTCAAAGCCCAGTACCGCCTCTTCCGACAGGATGGAGTCGATCACCGTGAACGGAGCCTGCCCATCCGCCACATTCTGCAGGGGGATGTAGCTGCCGATATCCCACTTCTCCCGGTTCTGGTCGTGCAGCACGGCATGGCGGTGCACGAAGGTGCCCCGTCCGCAGTCTTCACCAGACAGGCGCACCGCGTAGCCACTGGCCACCAAAGACGCATAGGCCAAGTGCTCGCCCATGCCCCAGTCCATATTGATTTCACCGCGGCCCATGGCAGCGCGGTCGGCAATCACCTTCTGCACCAACGGGTGCGGCGTGAACCCCTGGGGCACCGTGGTGATGCGCTCGGCCAAACGCTTGATCTCGGCCAAGGGCAGCGCGGTATCGGCAGCGTCCGTCCACTTCTTGCCCAAGAAGGGCGCCCAGTCCACCGCGTACTTGCTCTTGAAGTTGGTGAGCACGGGGTCTGAGGTGTGACGCCCTTCGTCGAAAGCCGACCGCAGGTTTTTCACCATTGCGTCAGGCCCATCGGTGGGCAGCACATTCTGCGCCACCAGCTTCTCGCCGTACAGCCGGCGTGTGCCGGGGTGCTGGGCAATCACCTTGTACATCAGCGGCTGGGTCAGCGACGGCGTGTCCTGTTCGTTGTGGCCCAACTTACGGAAGCAGATGATGTCGACCACCACATCCTTCTTGAACTGCTGCCGATAGTCCATGGCCAGTTGCGTGCACCACACCACGGCTTCCGGGTCGTCGCCGTTCACGTGCAGCACAGGTGCCTCGATCATCTTCACCACATCCGAGCAATACAGCGTGGAACGGCTGTCGCGCGGGTCGCTTGTGGTGAAGCCGATCTGGTTGTTGATGACGATGTGCACCGTGCCACCCGTGCTGTAGTAGCGGGTCTGGGCCAGGGCCAGCGTTTCCATCACCACGCCCTGACCGGCAAAGGCTGCATCGCCATGCACCAGCACCGGCAGCACCTGGTCGCCGTGCTTGTCACCACGGCGCTCCATGCGCGCTCGCACAGAGCCTTCGACTACCGGATTCACGATTTCCAGGTGCGATGGGTTGAAGGCCAGCGACAGGTGCACCGGACCACCAGCCGTGGAAATGTCCGAAGAGAAGCCCTGGTGGTACTTCACATCACCGGCGGGCAGGTGCTCCGGCGCGGTGTGTTCAAACTCGGCGAAGAGATCCTTGGGCATCTTGCCCAGGGTGTTCACGAGCACATTCAAACGGCCCCGATGGGCCATGCCGATCACGATTTCCTGAACACCCTTCTCACCGGCGCGCTGCACCAGTTCGTCCATCGACGCGATGAAGCTCTCGCCGCCTTCCAGCGAGAAGCGCTTCTGCCCCACATACTTGGTGTGCAGGTAGCGCTCCAGTCCTTCGGCCGCCGTCAGACGATCCAGGATGTGCTTTTTCTTTTCCGCATCGAAATTGGGCTTGCTGCGAACGGACTCCAGCCGCTCCTGCCACCAGCGCTTTTCGGCCGGGTCGGTGCAGTGCATGAACTCGACGCCCACGGTGCCGCAATAGGTCTCGCGCAAAGCCTGCACGATGTCGCGCAGCGTCATCTCCTCGGCCTTGCCGAAGTAGGTGTTGGCGGCCGAGAAAGTGATGTCCATGTCCGATTCGGACAGGTCGTAGAAGCTGGGTTCCAGCTCCGGGATCTTGGGACGCTCGGTCCGCTTGAGCGGGTCTAGGTCGGCCCAGCGAGAACCCAGGAAGCGGTAAGCCGCAATCAGCGACTGCACATGCACCTGTTTGCGTGCGACGGCCAGATCGGCTTCACTGGCCTTCAGGGCAAACGCATTGGCTTTGGCGCGCTGGGCGAAGGATTCGACCACCGGCGCATGCGCCACGTCAGAGCGCTGAGTGCCATCGCCGGCAGGCACATGCTGAAGGGCATCGAAGTAGGCGCGCCATTTGTCGGGCACCGAACCTGGGTTGTCGAGGTAACTCTCGTAGAGTTCCTCCACATAGGGGGCGTTGCCCCCGAACAGGTACGAGTTGGACCTGTATTGCTGCATCATGTCTCGCTCACCTTTCGTCCCGGTTTCCAGGACTCCGATGGGTTGCACAACCTTCCGCGACCCGGCTCTACCGGTTGGCGGATTGCGGCCCGCCTTGCTATCTGACAGACCAGCAAGGGGACGGGAAGGACCTATTCAGTCGAACAAGTTCACTGTATCACCGGATCCCCGACGAATCCTGACAGGCTCGTACCGCGAGACAATGGCGCTGCGGTCATAAGTCTCGTTTGGGCAAGCGATGGCGCCGAGCAGGCCCTCGCGTTCTCACCATGGTCACGAAAAAGCTGGTCACCCTCAAGATTCACCCTGCTGCGCCAACGAAGCCGCGCGAGGGCGCGCCATGCAATGGCTGCGGGGTGTGTTGCCTGGCCGAGCCTTGCCCAATGGGGGCCCTGCTGACCTTGCGCAGCAGTGGGCCCTGCCAGTGGTTGACCTGGCACGGTGCGTCCAACACCTACCGCTGCGGTGTCTTGGCGGCCACCGACCCTCTGGCCCTGCCGGCCGGAGCGCCTGCGTGGAAACGGTGGTGGCGTCAGCGCCTGCACCGCGCAGCCCGCCGCTGGATCGCGGCCGGCCACGGATGCGACTGCTCGATGGACGACGCGCCAACCGCTCAGGCCTGAAGCCGCGCAGCCGCGTCCCGGCTCAGGCCGTGGTCAGTACCCGATCCCGCGCTGCCTGATACTCGCGAACCAGTCGGTCCACCAACTCGCGCGCAGGCACCACGGCCTTCACCGCACCAATGCCTTGCCCGCAACCCCAGATGTCCTTCCAGGCCTTCTTTGCGTCGCCGCCGAAGTTCATCTTGGTGGGGTCACTTTCGGGCAGGTTGTCCGGGTCCATGCCAGCGTTGCGAACCGAGGGCTTGAGGTAGTTGCCATGCACGCCGGTAAACAAGTTGGAATACACGATGTCGTCGCTGTTGCTATCGACTATGCACTGCTTGTATTCGTCCGAGGCCCGCGCCTCGTCGGTGGCAATGAAGGCCGAGCCGATGTATCCGAAGTCCGCCCCCATGGCCTGGGCCGCCAGCACCGCGCCGCCGGTGGACATGCTGCCGGACAGCGCCACCGGGCCATCGAACCACTCTCGAATTTCCTGAATCAAGGCGAAGGGGCTCTTCACGCCCGCATGCCCACCGGCACCGGCGGCCACGGCAATCAGGCCATCGGCGCCCTTTTCGATGGCCTTGCGGGCAAACATGTTGTTGATGATGTCGTGCATCACGATGCCGCCCCAGGCGTGCACCGCCTCGTTCACATCGGTGCGCGCACCCAAACTGGTGATGACCAGGGGCACGCGGTACTTGGCGCATACCTCCATATCGTGCTCCAGCCGGTCATTGCTCTTGTGCACGATCTGATTGATGGCAAACGGCGCGGCTTTCTGCTGCGGGTGGTCACGATCCCAGGCCGCCAGGGTTTCAGTGATTTCGTGCAACCACTCATCCAACTGTGAGGCTGGCCGGGCATTCAGCGAGGGCATCGAACCCACCACGCCGGCGGTGCACTGCGCAATCACCAGCTTGGGATTGCTGATGATGAACAGCGGAGAGCCGATGACGGGGATGCGCAGATTAGCAAGGATGGCGGGCACGGACATGAAAGCTCCCTGATGTGTGTCGTGTAAGAGCCCGCACCGGACGAGCGGAGCAGGCCTCTGTCTTCAATGAGCGCAGCTTGTGCTGAACCT
>CAMCTE010000090.1 GCA_945878385.1 Azohydromonas lata NBRC 102462
TCATCGCCGGCTTGTTCATCGGAGCGTTCGTATCATTCGTGTTGGCGTTCATGGATGCAGGTGACCAAATTGCGGCTGCGGGATGCGCCGACACGGCGCAGCGGCTCGCGCCGCACGCCTGCGGGTATACCTTCAGCCGGGCAGGCGACAATAGCGGGTTAACGATTGAACGAGCCGCCCGTGGCTTGCGGGCGCCACCACGCGAATAAAGAAGAGCGTTGCCCATGCCCAACATCCTGCAATCCATCCCCGCTGGCCAGAAGGTCGGCATCGCCTTTTCCGGTGGCCTGGACACCAGCGCCGCGCTGCATTGGATGAAGCTCAAGGGTGCCCTGCCCTATGCCTATACCGCCAACCTGGGCCAGCCCGACGAGCCGGACTACGACGCGATTCCGCGCAAGGCCATGGAATACGGCGCCGAGTTGGCCCGATTGATCGACTGCCGCACCCAGCTGGCCCACGAAGGCATTGCCGCCCTGCAGGCCGGCGCCTTCCACATCACCACCGCCGGCGCCACCTACTTCAACACCACGCCCCTGGGCCGCGCCGTCACCGGCACCATGCTGGTGTCGGCCATGAAGGAAGACGATGTCAACATCTGGGGCGACGGCTCCACCTTCAAGGGCAACGACATCGAGCGCTTCTACCGCTATGGGCTGCTCACCAACCCCTCGCTGAAGATCTACAAGCCCTGGCTCGACCAGACCTTCATCAACGAACTTGGCGGCCGTGCCGAAATGAGCGCCTTCCTCAACAAGGCCGGCTTCGGCTACAAGATGAGCGCAGAGAAGGCCTACAGCACCGACAGCAACATGCTGGGGGCCACGCACGAAGCCAAGGACCTCGAATTCCTGAATTCCGGTATCCGCATCGTCAACCCCATCATGGGCGTGGCGTTTTGGAAGCCGGAAGTGGAGATCAAGGCCGAAGAGGTGACGGTGCGCTTTGAAGAAGGCATGCCGGTGGCCCTCAACGGCCGCTCGTTTGCCTCGCTGGTGGACCTCATCATGGAGGCCAACACCATCGGCGGCCGCCACGGCCTGGGCATGAGCGACCAGATCGAAAACCGCATCATCGAAGCCAAGAGCCGAGGGATCTACGAAGCACCCGGCCTGGCGCTGCTCCACATCGCCTACGAACGCCTGGTCACCGGCATCCACAACGAAGACACGATCGAACAGTACCGCGACAACGGCCGCAAGCTGGGCCGCCTGCTCTACCAGGGCCGCTGGTTCGACCCCCAGGCCATCATGCTGCGCGAAGCCGCGCAACGCTGGGTGGCGCGCGCCGTCACGGGCGAAGTGACCATCGAACTGCGCCGCGGCAACGACTATTCACTGCTGAACACCGAATCACCCAACCTCACCTACGCGCCTGAGCGCCTGAGCATGGAAAAGGTCGAGGATGCGCCCTTCACCCCGGCCGACCGCATCGGTCAATTGACCATGCGCAACCTCGACATCATCGACACCCGCGGCAAGCTGGGCATCTATTCGAATGCAGGCTTGCTGCAGGTGGGTGCCGATGTGGCGCTGCCGCAGTTGAAGAAGGACTGAGCGAAACGGTGCACTGGAAAGCCCCAGAGGTGGATTGCTCCACCGCGTGCGTGCCCCCAACCCACAACCTCAGTTGGTCTGCGCCAACTGTTCAAGAATCGCGGGGTTCTCCAAAGTAGAGGTGTCTTGCGTAATCGCCTCGCCCTTGGCAATCGACCGCAACAACCGCCGCATGATCTTCCCCGACCGCGTCTTCGGCAGGTTGTCACCAAACCGGATGTCCTTGGGCTTGGCAATCGGCCCAATTTCCTTGGCCACCCAGTTGCGCAATTCGGCCGCAATCTGCTTGGCTTCTTCACCCGTCGGGCGGGGCCGCTTCAGCACCACGAAGGCACAGATCGCCTCACCCGTGGTGTCGTCCGGCCGCCCCACCACCGCCGCTTCGGCCACCAGTTCGGTGCAGCTCACCAGGGCCGATTCGATCTCCATCGTGCCCATGCGGTGACCCGACACATTCAGCACATCGTCAATGCGGCCCGTGATCGTGAAATATGAAGTCTTCGCATCGCGGATCGCCCCGTCCCCTGCCAGGTAGTAGCCCTTGAGCTCCGGCGGAAAGTAGCTCTTCTTGAAGCGCTCGCCGTCGCCCCAGATCGTGCGGATCATCGAGGGCCAGGGCTTCTTCACCACCAGGATGCCGCCCGAGCCATTGGGCACATCCGCGCCGGTTTCATCCACGATCGCCGCCTGAATACCCGGGAAGGGCAAGGTGCAGGAGCCCGGCACCATTGGCGTAGCGCCCGGCAGTGGCGTGATCATGTGGCCACCGGTTTCGGTTTGCCAGAAGGTGTCCACGATGGGGCAGCGGCCACCGCCCACATTCGCGTGGTACCACTCCCAGGCCGCCGGGTTGATCGGCTCTCCCACCGAGCCCAGCAGGCGCAGGCTGGTCAGGTCGTACCTCCGCGGATGCACCGCCTCGTTGGTTTCGGCTGCCTTGATCAGGGAACGGATGGCCGTGGGAGCGGTGTAGAAAATGGACACCTTGTGATCCTGGATCATCTTCCAGAATCGGCCCGCATCCGGATAGGTGGGCACGCCCTCGAACACAATTTCGGTACCGCCCAAGGCCAAGGGGCCATAGGCGATATACGTGTGACCGGTCACCCATCCGATGTCGGCCGTGCACCAGAACACATCATCGGGCTGCAGGTCGAAAGTCCACGAAGTGGTCAGCGCCGCGTGCAGCAGATAGCCCCCAGTGGAATGCTGCACGCCCTTGGGCTTGCCGGTGGAGCCCGAGGTGTAGAGCAGGAACAGCGGATGCTCGGCTTCCACCCACTCGGGCTCGCAGGTGGCGGATTGCGTATCGGCCACCTCGCTCATCCAACGGTCACGGCCGGCCGTCATGGCCACCTCGTTGCCGGTGCGCTGCACCACCAACACATTCTTCACCGAGTCGCAACCGCCCAGGGTCAGGGCTTCGTCCACGATGGCCTTCAGGGGCAGGTGTTTGCCCCCGCGCACCTGCTGGTCGGCGGTGATCACCGCCACGGCGCCGGTGTCTTCAATGCGGTCGCGCAAGGACTGCGCGGAGAAGCCGCCGAACACCACCGAATGCGTAGCGCCGATGCGCGCGCAGGCCTGCATGGCAGCCACGCCATCCACCGACATCGAGATGTAGATGATGACGCGGTCGCCTTTCTTGATGCCCAGGCTCTTCAGGCCATTGGCGATCTGACAGGTGCGGGCCAGCAGTTGCGAGTAGGTGGTGCGGGTGACCGCGCCGTCGTCGGCTTCGAAGATCAGGGCCACCTTGTCACCCAGCCCGCGCTCGATGTTGCGGTCCAGGCAGTTGTATGAGGCGTTCAGCGTGCCGTCGGCGAACCACTTGAAAAACGGGGCGTTGGACGAATCAAGCACCTGCGTGAAAGGCTTTTTCCAGGTGATGAGCTCTCGGGCCTGGCGGGCCCAGTAGCCTTCGTAGTCGGTATCGGCTTCGGCCACCAGTTTTTCGTAGGCGGGCATGCCGGACACGCGCGCGGCCTTCACCGCAGCGTCAGAGGGCAGATACAGCTTGGGTTCCTGGGTCTCGCTCACGGTGTTCTCCTCGGGGGGATGTTCGATCGGATTCTTATTCGAATCGCGGGCCCGCGGAAACGGGCGGACCCCAACTCAACCCGGAATGGTCATCCGAAGGGCTGACGAACCCCTTACTTCCTTGGTCTTCCTCCACGCGTCAGACAGGGCTGGGCTCAAGCCGCGCCACGGGTGGCGCCCTAAAATCAGGGCCCGCCCTCACGATGGACTCGCCAGTCCTACACCGAATGTCGCTCCCGCCTCCCACCGCCTCCGGCCCCATGGGCGTCCTGCCACGGGCCATTTTCGCCAGCCGCTGGCTACAGCTCCCGCTGTACCTGGGTCTCATCCTGGCCCAGGGTGTTTATGTGTTCCAGTTCTGGACCGAACTCGTGCACCTGGTCGAGGCTGCCTTCGGCCACCAGGATGCCCTGGCCAGCCTGGTCAAGAGCATCGGCTACAAGGCCACGCCCATCAAGGACGCCACCGGTGCCATCACTGGCTACGAGCCGATTGCCAAGCTCAATGAAACCATTCTGATGCTGGTGGTGCTGGGCCTCATCGATGTGGTGATGATCAGCAACCTGCTGATCATGGTGATCGTGGGTGGCTACGAAACCTTCGTTTCCCGCATGAACCTCGAAGGCCACCCCGACCAACCCGAGTGGCTCAGCCATGTGAACGCTTCCGTGCTGAAAGTGAAGCTGGCCACGGCCATCATCGGCATCTCGTCGATCCACCTGCTCAAGACCTTCATCAACGCCGACAACTACACCGAGAAGGTGCTCTTGTGGCAAACGGTGATCCATGTGGCATTCCTGTTCTCGGCGCTGGCCATTGCCTACGCCGACCGACTGATGTCCCATGTGACCGACAAGCACTGACCCCCTCAAGCGCCGCGTCCATCGCGGCGTTTTTCCATCGCCACCGAAGTTCCGAGGAAGTCCTGATGAGCACCGTCATCCGCCAAGCCGATCTCGTAGAAACCGTTGCCGCCGCGCTGCAGTACATCAGCTACTACCACCCGGCCGACTACATCGCCCACCTGGCCCGCGCGTATGAGCGGGAAGAGAGCCCGGCGGCCAAGGATGCGATCGCACAGATTCTCACCAACAGTCGGATGTGCGCCGAGGGCCACCGGCCACTGTGCCAGGACACCGGCATCGTCAATGTCTTCCTCAAGATCGGCATGGAGGTGCGATTCGAGGACTTCAAGGGCTCGATCGAAGACGCCATCAACGAGGGCGTGCGCCAGGGCTACCTCAACCCGGACAACAAGCTGCGCGCATCGGTCCTTTCAGACCCCATCTTCGACCGCAAGAACACCAAGGACAACACGCCGGCCGTCGTGCACATGACGGTGGTGCCCGGCCACACGGTGGAAGTGACGGTGGCCGCCAAGGGAGGCGGCTCGGAGAACAAGAGCAAGTTTGTGATGATGAACCCCAGCGACAACCTGGTGGACTGGGTGCTCAAGACCGTACCCACCATGGGTGCAGGCTGGTGCCCCCCGGGCATGTTGGGCATTGGCGTGGGCGGCACGGCCGAGAAGGCGATGCTGCTGGCCAAGGAATCGCTGATGGACCCCATCGACATGTACGAACTGCAGGCCCGAGGCCCGCAAAACAAGCTGGAAGAGTTGCGCTTGGAGTTGTACGAGAAGGTCAATGCGCTGGGCATCGGCGCGCAGGGTCTGGGCGGCCTCACCACCGTGCTGGACATCAAGATCGCCACCTTCCCCACGCACGCGGCCTCCAAGCCTGTGGCCATGATTCCGAATTGCGCGGCCACGCGCCACGCGCATGTGGTGATGGACGGCAGCGGGCCTGCGTACATGGAGCCGCCTTCGCTCGACTTGTGGCCCAAGGTGAACTGGACGCCCGACGCGCAAAAGAGCAAGCGGGTGGACCTGAACACCCTGACCGCTGCCGAGGTGGCCAGTTGGAAGCCCGGCGACACCTTGCTGCTCAACGGCAAGATGCTGACCGGGCGCGACGCCGCCCACAAACGCATCCAGGACATGCTGGCCAAGGGTGAAAAGCTGCCAGTGGACTTCACCAACCGGGTCATCTATTACGTGGGCCCGGTGGACCCGGTGCGCGACGAAGTGGTCGGCCCGGCCGGCCCCACCACCGCCACCCGCATGGACAAATTCACCGACATGATGTTGGAGAAGACCGGCCTGATCGCCATGATCGGCAAGGCCGAGCGCGGGCCGGTGGCCATCGAGTCCATCAAGCGGCACCAGAGCGCTTACCTGATGGCCGTGGGCGGTGCAGCCTATCTGGTGGCCAAGGCCATCAAGGGCGCCAAGGTGGTCGGCTTCGAAGACCTGGGCATGGAGGCCATCTACGAATTCGATGTGAAGGACATGCCCGTGACGGTGGCGGTGGACGCCACAGGCACCAGCGTGCACACCACCGGCCCGAAGGAATGGCAGGCCCGCATCGGCAAGATTCCGGTGGCCGTGGTCTGATCAGGTCGGGGTGGCCATCCGCACCTCACGCTGCGGATAGGGAATGGTGATGCCTTGTCGGTTCAGCACCGACAGCACCGACAGGTTGACATCGGACTTCACATTGCCGCTGCCGTTTTCGGGGTCGGCAATCCAGAACGACACCACCAACTCCAGGCCGTCCGGGCCGAAGCGCTCCAGATGCACCGCCGGTGGCGGATCGGCCAGCACGCGGGGCACTTCGGTCACGGCCTGCACCACCAGGGGCGACAAGCTCGTCAGGTCGGTTCCGTAGGCCACCGTCACGCCGGTGCGCTGCACCACCTTGGGGTCGGCCAGTGAGGAGTTTTCAATGCGCTGGGTCAGCAGCAGTTCATTGGGCACGATGGACTCGCGCCCATTGAGGGCGCGGATGACGGTGTATCGGGTCTTGATGTCGGTGATGCGGCCCTCAAAGCCGTCCACGCTGACCATGTCGCCAATGCGCACGCTGCGCTCGGCCAGCACCACGAAGCCGCTGACATAGTTGGCCGCCAACTTCTGCAGGCCCAAGCCGATGCCCACACCCAGGGCGCCACCGAACACACCCAAGGCCGTCAGTGGAATGCCCGCTGCCGACAAGGCCAGCAGCACGCCCACCACCAACAATGCCGTGCGGATGATGTTCACTGCCATTTTGCGCAGAGACAAGGCCGCAGGGTCGCTGGAAGGAGCCATGCGGGTGAGCACCTGGCGCTCCACCGCCGAACTCAGCCACAGGGTGATCAAGAGAACGGCCAGCACGCTCACCGCGCCTTCGACCATCGTGCGCAGCGTCACCTTCACACCGCCCAGCCGCCAGCTGATGGCCTCCATCTCCTCAAGCAGCATGGGCATGAGCCCGGTGAGCCACAGCACGATGCCGCCCCAGATGACCCAGGACCACACCCGCTGCAACCGTTTGACCAGCAGAGATTCGGGGAACGCCGCCCGCAGCGCGCGGGCCGAGCCCTGCACCACCAGCAGGGCGCCGATGATGGGCAAGGCCAAGCGCAGGAGGGCCTCGGCCAGAGCAGCCGGCTGCTGCAGCAAATCCCAGGTCCAACGCGTCTGCCCCAGCCACACGCCGCTGTCGAAGATCACTTCCGTGGGCATCGCCCCTCCTTCACACGCCAGCCAGCACACGCAGGTGCGCGGCCACGCTGCGGGCCAGTGCACTGAGGTTGTAGCCCCCTTCCAGGCACGACACCAGGCGCCCGGCGCAGTGGCGCTGTGCCACCTGCATCAGGCGCTCGGTGATCCATGCATAGTCGGCTTCCACCAGGCCCAACTGCGCCAGGCCATCCTCCCGGTGGGCGTCGAAGCCGGCCGAAATGAAGAGCATTTCAGGCTTGAAGGCATCCAGCCGGGGAATCCAATGCTGCTCGATCAAGTCCCGCACCGCAGGCCCGCGGGTGTAGGGAGCCACCGGCAGGTTCAACAGGTTGTCGCCCGTGGGCACCGCCCCGCTGTAGGGGTACAGCGGGTGCTGGAAGAAGCTGCACATCAGAATGCGGTCGTCGCCGGCCACGATGTCTTCGGTGCCGTTGCCGTGATGCACATCGAAATCGATGATGGCCACCCGCTGCAGGCCGCGCACATCCAGCGCATGCCGTGCGGCCACGGCCACATTGTTGAAAAAACAAAAGCCCATCACCTCACTGCGCGTGGCGTGATGCCCGGGCGGACGCACGCTGCAAAAGGCATTGCTGACCTCGCCGTCGATCACCGCGTCGGTGGCGGCCACGGCAGCGCCGGCTGCACGGGCCACGGCCGCGGCGGTGTGGGGGCAGGCGGCGGTGTCGGGGTCCAGGGCACGGGTTTCCTCTCGTGCTTCCAGGGCTTGCAGCAGCGCGGTCAACTCCTGCACATGGCGCGCGCTGTGGGCGCGCTCCAGGGCCTGGGTGGTCACCAGCGGGGCGTCGCGCCAGAGAAGGGCCATGTCCAGTCCGGTGGCGCGCAGGTGGTCCTGAATGGCCGCCAGGCGCTGCGGGCACTCGGGGTGGCCCTCGCCCATGTCGTGGCCTTGGCAGTCGCTGTGGGTGTAGATCGCCGTGCTCATGGAGCCTGATTGTCGCCGCCGCCGGCCCGGTTAGCATGACGCCATGACCGATGGATTCAGCAAGGCATGGCGCCTGATCAGGAACCGCACACCGCGGCGGGCATTGACCTTGATGACCGCTATGGCGTTCACGGCAAGCGGCGCTGGACATGCCGCCGAATCAAACCACCCCGCCAACCAACCCGCAAACCACTACGGGCAGCGAGAGGAGGTCCAGCGCTTTGCCGAAGAATTGGCCCAACGCCACGGCTGGGATGCCCAGGCCACCCTGCGCACCCTTTCGCAAGCGCGGCACCTGCCGCGCGTGGCGCAGTTGATCATGCCCCCGCCGGCGGGCACCGCCAAGAACTGGGCCGCCTACCGCAGCCGCTTCGTCGAGCCCAAGCGCTTGAAGGCCGGCGTGGAATTCTGGAATGAGAACGAGCGGCTGCTCAGGCGCGCCGAACGCCACTACGGCGTGCCGGCCTCGCTGATCGTGGGCATCATTGGCGTGGAAACCTATTACGGGCGGCATTTGGGCGGGTTTCGGGTGCTGGATGCCCTGGCCACGCTCAGTTTCGACTTCCCCAGCGGCCGCAGCGACCGCAGCGCTTTTTTTCGCAGCGAATTGGAAGCCTTGATGGTGTGGGCACGGCGTGAGGGCCGCGCTCCACAGGACATCAAGGGCTCGTATGCGGGAGCCATCGGCTGGCCGCAGTTCATGCCCAGCAGCATCTTGCGCCATGCGGTCGACTTCGACGGCGACGGCCACATCAACCTCGAGCGCAACATGGCCGATGTGATCGGCAGCGTGGCCCACTTTCTCAAGGCGCATGGGTGGACTCCGGGCCTTCCCACCCACTTTGCGGTGGACCCGCCTTTGGACGAGGCCGCCCGAGCCGAACTGCTGGCCCCCGACATCGTGCCCAGCTTCTCGGCCCAGGAAATGGCCAGCAGAGGTGCGGTACTCAATGAACGCGCGCTGGATCACGAAGGGCCACTGGCGCTGGTGATGCTGGAAAACGGCGGCGCCGCGCCCACCTATG
This sequence comes from Azohydromonas lata NBRC 102462, assembly GCA_945878385.1. GTDB lineage: Bacteria > Pseudomonadota > Gammaproteobacteria > Burkholderiales > Burkholderiaceae_C > RFTU01. The sequence goes on from CAMCTE010000090.1 coordinate 9,136, forward strand.
TGGCCGGCACCCGCAATTTCTACTCGGTGACGCGCTACAACTGGTCAAGCTACTACGCGCTGGCCGTCATTGAATTGGGCCGCGAGGTGCAGGCGCATCGCGCCAAAACCGCGGCTGCATGCGGCGCCAGCACCGAGGCGGGTCGTCGCCCGCCCAATGCAACGCCCCGCACCAAGGGCTGCTGATGAATTCGATGTTCGCCTGTTCGTAACGGTCGACCACAGCCCGGGCGGGATGCCCATAGCGGTTGCGGTAACCCGCCTGTGCCACCGCCCAAGTGGGCTGCACGGCCTGCAGGAAGGGTTCGGTGGATGAAGTGCGGCTGCCGTGGTGGGGCACCACCAGCAGATCGCTACGCAGCCGGGCGGCTGCAGGGGCGCCAGGGTCTGCGCGCACCAGTGCCGCTTCCTGGTCGCGTTCGATGTCGCCCGTGATCAACACCGAGCGGCCCTGCCCGTCTTCAATGCGCAGCACGCAGCTCAACCAGTTGGGCTTGCCACCCGAGGGCTCGGTGCCAAAGGGGTGCAGCACCTGCACGCGCACCCCATCCCACAACCAGGACTGCCCGCGCCGACAGGGTTCATGGGCCACCGGGAACTTCAACAGCGGGTGCGAAGGCTCCAGACTGGACAGCGTGCGACCCACCACCACCGAACGCAGGACCGAGGCTGCGCCCCCTACATGATCGAGGTCCCGGTGGGTGACCACCAGAGTGTCCAGCCGGCGCACGCCCAGGTGCCGCAGCGCAGGCACCACCACGCGCTCACCCGCATCGCGCCCCTCACCCCATGCGGGGCCTGCGTCCACCAACAAGGCATGGTGGCGCGTGCGCACCAGCACCGCCGAGCCCTGCCCCACATCCAGCGCCCACAATTCGAAGCGTCCTGGGGCCGGCAAATCAGGCGGCGGCAGCAGGAGCGGCATCATGCAAAGCAGGCCACACAGGCGCCACCGCCACGGCACATTCAGCATGGCCAGTGCCGCACCACCAAGCGCCAGTCCCAGGGCCCAGGTACTGCCACCGGCCACGGCCACCACCGCGCCGGGCA
>CAMCTE010000091.1 GCA_945878385.1 Azohydromonas lata NBRC 102462
CACATCGTGGTTGAAGGCGTGAACGTGGTGAAGAAGCACGTCAAGCCCAACCCCATGAAGGGCACCATCGGCGGCGTGATCGATAAGACGATGCCGATCCATCAATCCAATGTGGCGATCTACAACGCGACCACCGGCAAGGCCGATCGCGTGGGCATCAAGGTGCTGGCAGACGGCAAGAAGACGCGCGTCTACAAGTCCAGCGGCGACGAGATCAAGGCCTAAGGCGGCATCATGACCCAAGCAACCCGTTCCCGACTGCAGGACCACTACCAAAGCAAAGTGGTGCCTGAACTGATGAAGAAGTTCGGCTACAAGTCCGTGATGGAAGTGCCGCGCTTCACCAAGATCACCCTGAACATGGGTGTGAGCGAAGCCGTCACCGACAAGAAGGTCATGGACAACGCCGTGGGCGACCTGACCAAGATCGCCGGCCAAAAGCCCGTGGTCACGAAGTCGAAGAAGGCCATCGCCGGATTCAAGATTCGTGATGGCGTGCCCATCGGCTGCATGGTCACCCTGCGTGGCGTTCGCATGTTCGAATTCCTGGACCGCTTCGTGAACATCTCGCTGCCCCGCGTGCGCGATTTCCGTGGCATCTCGGGCCGTTCGTTCGACGGTCGCGGCAACTACAACATCGGTGTGAAAGAGCAGATCATCTTCCCTGAGATCGAGTACGACAAGATCGACGCGATCCGTGGGATGAACATCTCCATCACCACCACCGCCAAGACCGACGAAGAGTGCAAGGCCCTGCTGACGGCCTTCCGCTTCCCCTTCAAGAACTGAGGTGCCCTGTGGCCAAACTCTCACTCATTCAACGTGAGCTCAAGCGCGAGGCGCTGGTCGCCAAGTTCGCCAAGAAATACGCCGAGCTTCAGGCCATTGCCAACGATGCCAAGAAGCCCGACGAAGAGCGTTACGCCGCTCGCCTGGCGCTGCAGAAGCTGCCCCGCAATGCCAACCCCACCCGCCTGCGCAACCGTTGCGAACTGACCGGTCGCCCTCGTGGCACCTTCCGCAAGTTCGGTCTGGCTCGCAGCAAGATTCGTGAACTGGCGTTCAAGGGCGACATCCCGGGCGTCATCAAGGCCAGCTGGTAAGCCGGCGCTGGGTCCGATCAGGAGAATTCCATATGAGCATGAGTGATCCCATCGCCGATATGCTGACGCGCATCCGCAATGCGCAGATGGTCGAGAAGGGCGCCGTTTCGATGCCTTCGTCCAAGCTGAAGGTGGCCATTGCCCAAGTCCTCAAGGACGAAGGTTACATCGACGGATTCGCCATCAAGGGCGATTCCGGCAAGAACGAGCTCGAAATCGCGCTGAAGTACTACGCCGGTCGTCCGGTGATCGAGCGCATCGAGCGTGTAAGCCGTCCTGGCCTGCGCATCTACAAGGGCCGCCACGACCTGCCTCAGGTCATGAACGGCTTGGGTGTGGCCATTGTCACCACGCCTCAGGGTGTGATGACGGACCGCAAGGCCCGCGCTGCCGGTATCGGTGGCGAGGTCCTGTGCTACGTCGCTTGATGCAGGGAGGTTGAACAAAATGTCCCGCGTAGGAAAGATGCCGGTGGCCGTCCCCAGTGGAGTGGATGTCCAGGTTTCGGCACAGGAAATTACTGTCAAGGGCGCCCAGGGCACCCTCAAGCAGGCTGCAAATGATCTGGTGGCCGTCAAGGTTGCCAATGGCGCCGTCACATTCGTGCCCGCCGACGAGTCGGCTGAAGCCAATGCCATGAGCGGCACGATGCGCGCCATCGTGGCCAACATGGTCAACGGCGTCAGCAAGGGTTTCGAGCGCAAGCTCAACCTGGTGGGCGTGGGTTTCCGCGCTCAGGCACAAGGCACCAAGCTGAACCTGCAAGTGGGTTTCTCTCACCCTGTGGTCAAGGACATGCCTGCCGGCATCAAGGTGGAGTGCCCGACCCAGACGGAAATCCTGATCAAGGGCGCCGACCGCCAGGTGGTGGGCCAGATCGCCGCTGAAGTGCGTGCCATCCGGCCGCCCGAGCCCTACAAGGGCAAGGGCATCCGCTACAGCGACGAGCGCGTGGTCCTCAAAGAGACCAAGAAGAAATAAGGAACGGCATCATGACGATGAACAAGAAAGAGCAGCGTCTGCGCCGTGCCCGTCAAACCCGGGCCCGCATCGCCATCCAGGGCGCAGCCCGTCTGACGGTCTTCCGCTCCAATCTGCACATCTACGCCAGCGTCATCTCTGGCTGCGGCACCAAGGTGTTGGCCTCGGCCTCCACTGCCGAAAAGGAAGTGCGCGACCAGCTCGGCGCAGCCGGCAAGGGTGGCAACACCAACGCCGCGGCCCTGATCGGCAAGCGCATCGCCGAGAAGGCCAAGGCCGCCGGTGTCGAGCAGGTTGCTTTCGACCGTGCTGGTTTTGCCTATCACGGCCGTGTCAAGGCCCTGGCCGAAGCGGCTCGCGAAGCCGGCCTGCAGTTCTGACGCATTAAGGATCAACGCAAATGGCTAAGTTTTCCCCCCGCGTGCAGGACGAAGGTCGCGACGACGGTCTCAAGGAGAAGATGATTGCGGTCAACCGCGTGACCAAAGTGGTCAAGGGTGGTCGCATTCTGGGTTTTGCCGCTTTGACGGTGGTGGGTGACGGCGACGGCCGCATCGGCATGGGCAAGGGCAAGGCCCGCGAAGTGCCGGTGGCGGTGCAGAAGGCCATGGAAGCCGCCCGCCGCAACATGTTCAAGGTGCAGCTCAAGAACGGCACCGTTCACCACAATGTGGTGGGCGAGCACGGCGCTGCCAAAGTGCTGATGGCTCCGGCTCCTTCGGGTACGGGCATCATCGCCGGCGGCCCGATGCGCGCGGTCTTCGAGGTGATGGGCGTGACGGACATCGTGGCCAAGAGCCTCGGTTCCTCCAACCCCTACAACATGGTTCGCGCCACGCTGGACGCTCTGAAGCATTCGTCCACCCCGGCCGAAGTCGCCGCCAAGCGTGGCAAGACAGTTGAAGAACTCTTCAACTGATCGGCTTCGAAGGAATCTCATCATGGCTGACAAGAAAACCCTGACCGTCAAGCTGGTTCGCAGCGTGGCCGGCACCCGTGAATCCCACCGCGCGACTGTGCGTGGTTTGGGTTTGCGCAAGCTGGGCAGCACGCGCGTGCTGGAAGACACGCCTGCCGTGCGCGGCATGATCACCAAGGTGGCCTACCTGGTGCAGGTCATCTGACAAGGGGCATCAAGATGCAACTCAATTCCCTGAAGCCGGCTGACGGCTCCAAGAAAGCCCGCCGCCGCGTCGGTCGTGGCATCGGTTCGGGCCTGGGCAAGACCGCTGGTCGTGGCCACAAGGGCCAAAAGTCCCGTGCCGGCGGCTACCACAAGGTTGGTTTCGAAGGCGGTCAGATGCCGCTGCAGCGTCGCTTGCCCAAGCGTGGCTTCAAGTCCGCTTCGCTGAAGTACAACGCTGAGATCACCTTGGGTGAACTCCAGTTGTTGGCCGCAGACGAGGTTGATCTGGTCACCTTGAAGGCTGCCGGCCTGATCCCGCAGATGGCCAAAGTGGTCAAGGTCATCAAGACCGGCGAGCTGTCCAAGAAGGTCACGCTCAAGGGTATCGGTGCCACCGCAGGTGCCAAGGCCGCCATCGAGGCAGCCGGCGGCTCGCTGGCCTGATCGGCTGCAGAGCTGAACCTTTAAGAGCAAGGCAGAAGCAAGCGTGTCAGCCAACGCAAACGCACTGGCCAAGAGCGGCAAGTTCGGTGACCTCCGTCGCCGCTTGGTGTTCCTGGTTCTGGCGCTGGTCGTCTACCGGATCGGGGCTCATATCCCCGTGCCGGGCATCGACCCTGTGCAGCTCAAGCAGCTCTTCAACAGCCAGAGCGGCGGCATCCTGAACCTGTTCAACATGTTCTCGGGTGGTGCCCTGTCGCGCTTCACCGTCTTCGCCTTGGGCATCATGCCCTACATCTCTGCATCCATCATCATGCAGTTGATGACCTATGTGGTGCCCACACTGGAGGCACTGAAAAAGGAAGGCGAAGCAGGTCGGCGCAAGATCACGCAGTACACCCGTTACGGCACGCTCGGCTTGGCCATCTTCCAGGCTCTGGGCATCGCGTTGGCGCTGGAGGGTACGGCCGGTCTGGTCATCAATCCGGGTGTAGCCTTCCAAGTCACCGCCGTGGTCAGCCTCGTGGCCGGCACCATGTTCCTGATGTGGCTCGGTGAGCAGATCACCGAGCGCGGTTTGGGCAACGGCATCTCCATCCTCATCTTCGCTGGCATCGCTGCCGGCTTGCCGGGCGCCATCGGCGGTCTGTTCGAACTGGTGAATACCGGCGCCATGAGCATCATTGCCGCTTTGTTCATCATCGCCATCGTCATCCTGGTGACCTACGGCGTGGTGTTCGTCGAGCGCGGCCAGCGCAAGATTTTGGTGAACTATGCCAAGCGCCAGGTCGGCAACAAGATCATGGGCGGCCAGTCATCGCACCTGCCGCTGAAGCTCAACATGTCGGGAGTGATCCCGCCGATCTTCGCGTCATCCATCATCCTGCTGCCCACTACGGTGGTGAGCTGGTTCGCCACCGGCGACAGCCTGCGCTGGCTGAAGGATCTGGCCGCAGCGCTATCGCCTGGCCAGCCGGTGTATGTGATGCTGTACGCCGCGATGATTGTGTTCTTCTGCTTTTTCTACACGGCGCTGGTGTTCAACAGCCGTGAGACCGCAGACAACCTGAAGAAGAGCGGTGCTCTGGTGCCCGGGATTCGTCCGGGGGATCAGACAGCCAAGTACATCGACAAGATTCTGGCTCGCCTGACTCTGGTGGGAGCGGCCTACATCACGGCGGTGTGCCTGCTGCCGGAGTTCCTGGTTCTGAAATACAACGTGCCGTTCTACTTCGGTGGAACGTCGCTTCTGATCATCGTGGTCGTCACCATGGATTTCTGGGCGCAGGTTCAGAGCTATGTGATGAGTCAACAGTACGAATCGTTGCTAAAGAAAGCCAACTTCAAAGCCAGCTGATGAGTCGACGATGTCCAAAGATGACGTCATCCAGATGCAGGGTGAAATCCTCGAGAACCTACCAAACGCCACCTTCCGAGTGAAATTGGAAAATGGACATGTGGTTCTTGGACACATCTCCGGCAAGATGCGCATGCACTACATCCGTATCCTGCCGGGCGACAAAGTCACCGTGGAACTCACCCCTTACGATTTGAGTCGGGCGCGCATTGTGTTCCGCGCCAAGTAACCGGAACGCCCAGCGTCCACATAGGAAAGGTCAAGGAGAAGACCATGAAAGTAGCCGCTTCCGTCAAGAAGATGTGCCGTAACTGCAAGATCATCCGCCGCCACGGTGTGGTGCGTGTGATCTGCACTGACCCCCGCCACAAGCAGCGCCAGGGCTGATTCGCCACGGCTGACCAGAACTGAGGAATCAACATGGCACGTATTGCTGGTATCAACATCCCGCCGCACAAGCACGCCGAGATCGGCTTGACCTACATCTACGGCATTGGTCGTCGCACGGCGCAGAAAATCTGCGACGCATCCGGCGTGCCCTGGACGAAGAAGATCAAGGATCTGAACGACGGCGATCTTGAAAAGATCCGCGAGCAGATCAACGCGATGACGATCGAAGGCGACCTGCGTCGCGAGATGTCGATCAACATCAAGCGCTTGATGGACATCGGCTGCTACCGCGGCATGCGTCATCGCCGTGGCCTGCCGGTTCGCGGTCAGCGCACCAAAACCAATGCGCGCACCCGCAAGGGGCCGAAGAAGTCGGCCGCCGCGATCAAGAAGTGATCGAGCGCTTTTCCAAGCACCGATCACCACGCACCTCATAGCGAGTAAAGACTTATGGCCAAGGCACCGAACAACTCCGCTGCACGACGCGTCAGCAAGAAGGTCCGCAAGAATGTGGCGGACGGCATTGCACACGTGCATGCGTCGTTCAACAACACCATCATCACCATCACCGACCGCCAGGGCGGAGCGCTGTCCTGGGCCTCCTCGGGCGGCCAGGGCTTCAAGGGCTCGCGCAAGAGCACGCCCTTCGCCGCTCAGGTGGCCGCGGAAGTGGCCGGCCGTGCAGCGCAGGAGCAGGGCATCAAGAACCTGGATGTCAAGATCAAGGGCCCGGGCCCGGGTCGCGAGTCTTCGGTGCGTGCGCTGGCCTCGTTGGGCATCCGCATCAACTCCATATCGGATGTGACGCCGGTGCCGCACAATGGTTGCCGCCCGCAGAAGCGTCGTCGCATCTAATACACTCCGAAGTTTCCCTGGCCTGCTGCGGCTGCAATGCCGCGGCAGGCATTTTTGTTGAAGCCCACCGTCTGAGCCCACAAAACAACACTGGCCAGACTCGCGCAGCGCCCTCGGCAGGTTCTTACTGCTTGTGGCTTGCGTCAGATTGAACAAGGACACTCAAAGTGGCACGTTACCTCGGCCCGAAGGGCAAACTCTCCCGCCGCGAAGGCACCGACCTGTTTCTCAAGAGCAGCCGCCGCGCCATCGCCGACAAGATCAAGCTGGAATCCAAGCCGGGTCAGCACGGCCGCACCAGCGGTCAGCGCACCTCCGACTTCGGTGTGCAGCTGCGTGAAAAGCAGAAGGTCAAGCGCATGTACGGCGTGTTGGAGCGTCAGTTCCGCCGCTACTTCGCCGAAGCCGAGCGCCGCAAGGGCTCCACCGGCGTCAACCTGCTGACGCTGCTGGAATCGCGCCTGGACAATGTGGTCTACCGCATGGGTTTCGGTTGCACCCGCGCCGAAGCACGTCAGTTGGTTTCGCACAAAGGCATCACCGTCAACGGTGAAGTCGTGAATATTGCCTCCTACCTCGTGAAGGTGGGCGACACGGTGGCCGTTCGCGAGAAGGCCAAGAAGCAGCTGCGCATCCAGGAATCGCTGAAGCTGGCCGAGTCCAGCGGCCTGCCCGCCTGGGTTCAGGTGGATGCGAGCAAGATGGAAGGTGTCTTCAAGAAGACGCCGGACCGCGACGAATTCGGCTCGGAAATCAACGAGTCGCTGATCGTCGAGTTGTACTCGCGCTGATCTCCACTGAACCGACGCTCCGCCCGCAGGCTAGGCCGCGGGTGGCCGTCGGTCGGTGCCTGTGGCGGATGCCGGGCGCGCCACGGGAATGTTCTTGTCCGGCTGGTCCATCAGCCTTATCGGTGTAACGAGCCGAGGGTATTGAGAGGAACACTATTCAATGCAAACGAATCTCCTGAAGCCCAAAGCCATCAATGTTGAACCCCTGGGTGCGAATCGCGCTGAGGTGACGCTCGAGCCGTTCGAGCGGGGCTATGGGCACACGCTGGGCAACGCGCTGCGTCGCGTGCTGCTGAGTTCGATGGTGGGTTATGCCCCCACCGAGGTCACCATTGCCGGCGTGTTGCACGAGTACTCCACTGTGGACGGTGTACAGGAAGACGTCGTGCACATCATGCTCAACCTCAAGGGCGTGGTGTTCCGTCTGCACAACCGTGATGAAGTCACGCTGGTACTGCGCAAGGACGGCGAAGGCCCGGTGACGGCTGCCGACATCCAGACCCCGCACGATGTGGAAATCATCAACCCCGACCATGTGATCGCCAACCTGGCTGCCGGTGGCAAGCTGGACATGCAGATCAAGGTGGAAAAGGGCCGCGGCTATGTGCCGGGCAACTTGCGCCGTCATGCCGACGAGCCCACCAAGAGCATCGGCCGCATCGTGCTCGACGCCTCCTTCTCGCCGGTCAAGCGTGTGAGCTATGCGGTGGAAAACGCCCGCGTGGAGCAGCGTACCGACCTGGACAAGCTGGTCATGCAGATCGAGACCAACGGCGCCATCAGCCCCGAGGAAGCGATCCGCGCCTCGGCCAAAATTCTCGTGGAGCAGCTGGCCGTGTTCGCGCAGCTTGAGGGCAGCGACATCGCCTCCTTCACCGAGCCGGCACCGCGTTCGGGTGCGAACTTCGACCCGATCCTGCTGCGCCCCGTGGACGAGCTCGAGCTCACCGTGCGTTCGGCCAACTGCCTGAAGGCCGAGAACATCTACTACATCGGCGACCTGATCCAGCGCACCGAAACCGAGCTGCTCAAGACCCCGAACCTGGGCCGCAAGTCCCTCAACGAAATCAAGGAAGTGCTGGCTTCGCGTGGTCTCACGCTGGGCGCACGCCTGGAAAACTGGCCCCCGCAGGGCCTGGACAAGCGCTGACCTAGAAAGCGCGTGCACCCCCGCGTACCTGATACGGCGCGGGGTTCAATAAAGAAAGGAAAGCACCATGCGTCACGGACACGGACTCCGCAAACTCAACCGCACCAGCGAACATCGCCTGGCGATGCTGCGCAACATGTGCGTCTCGCTGCTTCGCCACGAAGCCATCAAGACCACGGTCCCCAAGGCCAAGGAATTGCGCCGTGTGGTCGAGCCCCTGATCACCTTGGGCCGTACGCCCACGGTGGCCAACCGCCGTCTGGCATTCGCCCGCCTGCGCGACCGCGACATCGTCACGAAGCTGTTCAACGAACTGGGCCCGCGTTACGCCACGCGTCCGGGCGGCTACACCCGCATCCTCAAAATGGGTTTCCGGGTAGGCGACAACGCACCGATGGCTTTCGTGGAACTGGTGGATCGGCCCGCGCCGGTGGCGGCCGAGGAAACGGCTGCCGAATAAGCCAGACGCTCGGGCTCTGGTTTGCCGCTGACGGCGGCGAATTCCTGAACCCGGCGCCTGAGCCCATTCCTGTGCAGATTGATCAAGCCGACTCTCGAGTCGGCTTTTTCGTTCGTGCCTGCGGCGTACACTGACGCAAGGGAAGCAAAAATACAAAGGCCGCTCGGATGAGCCCCAACTGGCTGGCCAAATGGCCGCCGCGCTTTTTTTGGGCTGTCATGCTCTGTGCATGGGCGGCAGGGGTGTTGTTTCCCCAAGCGCATGCACAGCGCACTGCGCCATCGCCAGCGGCCGTAACCGATGGGGATCAACCGAGCGCAGCTGCAACACCACCGACTGTGGTGTTCTACCCACCCTTGGGCTTGCCGGGTCTGCACATCGTGCAGGAGGGGCTGCCTCCGGTGGGCCTTTATCCCGACCTCATCCGCGCGATTGCAGATGCGGCAAAGATCAAGGCCGAAATTCGCTCTGCCCCATGGCCTGAACCACTCGACGCCATTCGCGCCGGCCGTGGTGATGTCTTGGGGCCGATCATGGGGCAGCCCTCGTCATTTCCCGACCTGCAGCACACCCAAGCGTTGATGCGCGTTGAGTGGGCTCGGTATGTGCGCACCGGCGAATCACGAAGCGACTTCGCGCTCGTGTTCCGCGGTATTCGAGTCGCTGTGCTCTCCGACAGCGTAGGAACTCGCTGGTTGGCACGTGAGCACCCCTCGGCCATTCAGGTGAACGTGGAATCGATCGAGGATGGGCTCAGGGCCTTGGCCGCTGGACAGGCAGACGCTCTGCTGGCGCTCAAGCTGCCCGCTCGGGTGTTGATTGAGCGCGACTGGCCGGGGCGAATCGAAGAGGCGGGTACCGAGCTCACCGCCCCCATGAGCCTGGCAGTGTCTCCCCAATCGGCCGCCTTGCTCCCGCTGCTCAATGCAGCTATTGAGAAACTGACGGAAAGCGGAGATGTTGAACGGTTGCGAAACCGATGGATGGCGCGGCTACCGAGCACCAGCGCTGAGATGGCTGAGGCTCGACAAGCCAAACTTCTGGCCGTGATGGTGGCCGTGCTGTTGCTGCTTTCTGCGGTGCTGTGTGTCTGGAATCTGCGCTTGTCCCTGGCGCGACGGCAAGCCGATGAAGCGCGAGTGGCCAAGAGCAACTTCCTGGCGGTGATGAGCCATGAAATACGCACGCCGATCAATGGCCTCGTGAATCTCATCGACCTGCTGCAGCGCAGCCGCACCACACCAGAGCAAGCCAGCCTGTTGCAGCAGGCCGAACAGGCCAACCGCTCCTTGCTGATCCTGGTCAATCAGGTCTTGGACTACAGCAAGATCGAAGCCTTGCAAATGGAGATCACCCCGCATCCCATGCGCTTGGAGAGTTTGATGCAGCGTGTGCAGGCGGTGCTGTCGGCTCTGCCACGGCCCGCGGAGGTGGACTTGCAGTTCGATGAGCTGCCGGCGGGACTGCCTGTGTTGATGGCCGACGAGCAGCGCGTGTCCCAGGTGCTGATCAA
>CAMCTE010000092.1 GCA_945878385.1 Azohydromonas lata NBRC 102462
CCCAGCACACCGATCTTGGCGCCGGGGAAAAAGGACAAGGAGACCCCTTTGAGGATCTGACGCTTGGGCGGCACCGTCTTGGTGACGCGATTCATCGTAAAGACGTACTGGGCCATGTCGGTAGGGCAATCGTGGTTTGGAGGTGCGCAGCGGCACAATCCTCGATTATCCCCGAGCAACCTCTTGTGAGTGGCCCATGAAGACAACCCTGAACGACGAAACAGTTGATGAGCGAATGGACCCGTCCGTTTCGGCAGGGCCCACCCGGCGCCGCCTGATGCTGGGGGCCGCTTCGGGCCTGGCGGCTGCCGCAGGAGGCTTCTCGGTGCCGGGCGCTGCCCTTGCGCAGGCGGGCGACTACCCCATCCGGCCGATCAACCTGGTGGTGGGCTACCCGCCCGGGGGCAGCACCGACCTGACCGGGCGCGTGATCGGTGCGGAGTTGGCCAAGCAACTCGGTGTGCAGGTGGTGGTGGAAAACATCGGCGGCGCCGGCGGTGTGCTGGGCGCGCAGAAGGTGGTGCAGGCCGCGCCCGATGGGCACACCCTGCTGTTGGGGGCCAACAACGAGACGGCCATTGCCTCGTTGGTCAACCGCAAGCTGCGCCTGAACCCGTTGCGCGACCTCACCGGCATCGGCTTGATTGCCTCGCAGCCCATGGTGCTGGTGGCTTCAGCCGGCAACAAGGACGCGCCGCGCAACTCAGCCGAGTTCATCGCCAAGGTCAAGCGCAACCCGGGGCGCTACAGCTACGGGTCGTCGGGCGTGGGCACCGCGCTGCACCTGGCCGGCGAGATGACCAAGGAGGCCGCGGGCCTTTTCATGGTCCACATTCCCTATCGGGGTGTGGCGCCACTGACCACGGACCTGCTCAGCGGGCAGTTGGACTTCGGCGTGTTCGTGCTGTCCAGCGCCCTGCCCCACATCCGCAGCGGCAGGATGATTCCGATTGGCACCACGCAGGCCAGGCGCGCGGGCCTCACGCCTGAAATTCCGGCGCTCGCCGAGCACCCCGCACTCAAGGCAGTGGACATCAGCAGTTGGTTCGGTCTGTTCGGCCCGGCCGGCCTGCCCGCGCCGGTGATCACGCGGCTGCACAAAGCGCTGGGGGATGCCATTCAGGTGGCCGATGTACGCAAGCGCCTCGAAGATTCGGGCGCGACGATGGCGCCGGCCGGCGTCAACTTCGCCAGCTTCCATGCGGCGGAGATCGACAAGTACCGGCGCATCGTGGAATTCGCCAAGATCGAGGAGTGACAAGGCCATGAACAGCAGCACCGCGGCCCCATCATCCCCGCGTTTCGAATTGGAACCACCGCCCCTGGGCGCTTGGCGGAAGGGCAACACGGGCCTTGAAGGCGTGTGGCGCTTTGAAGCGCCAAAGCCCGGCCGAGAGGTGCTGGTGACGGCACTGGTGCACGGCAATGAACTGTGTGGCGCCTGGGCTTTGTATGAGGCGCTTGAAGCGGGCGTGCGTCCGCGTGCGGGCGCCCTGACCCTGGCGTTCTGCAACCTGGCCGCCTTCGACCGCTTCGATCCTGAAAACACCGACCGCTCCCGCTTCGTGGACCAGGACTTCAACCGGCTGTGGGGTGCGATGCCCTGGCGGTGTGAGGGCGTGGTGCCCAACCGGGAGCAGCGCCGCGTGCTGGAACTGCAAGGCGTGGTGGAGCGCGCAGATTGGATGCTCGACTTGCATTCGATGCACGCCGAAGGGCCGCCTCTGGGGTTGACGGGCTTGATGCCGCACCACGCGGCGCAGGCGGCCTCCTGGGGCGCGCCCGGCATCTTGGTGGCCGATGCGGGGCACGCAGCCGGCACACGCATGCGCGATCACGGCCGCTTTGGCCGAACCGATGATGAGCAAGCGGTGGCGCTGCTGGTGGAGTGTGGGTGGCACGGTGCCGCTTCGTCGCGCACGGTGGCGCTTGATGTGCTGCACCGCTACCTGGTGGCCAGTGAATGCGCGCACGCGGCCGACCTGCCCGGGCACTGGCGCCAAGCCGATGCGGCGCAGGCACCGCAACGCCTGCAAGTCACCCATGCGGTGACGGTGCAGCTAGGCCAGCCCCCAAGCTTTGCCGAGCGGTACACCACTGGACAGATGATTGCGCAAGCCGGCACGGTGATTGGGCATGACGGTGCAGCACCGGTGAGCACCCCCTACGACGATTGTGTGCTGGTGATGCCTTCACTGGCCCACGCCACGCCCGGGGCGACGATGGTGCGCTTGGCGCGGGCCGTCTGATCGTGATCTGACCGCAGGGGGTATTGGGCTACACTGCGAAGGTCTGCGCGGCGCTCCAGTCCACGCAAAGGCGGCCCAACGCGGCCCCACATCAATGTCCCAGCCATGACTGGTGCCCTCCTCCCGGAGTGGCGGTTGGCAGGACCACAGCCCCCCAGCGGGCTTCGAAAAGCAACATGAACTTCACCGACCTCGGCTTGGCCGAGCCCATCCTGCGCGCCGTGCGCGAAGAGGGTTACGAGAACCCGACCCCCATCCAGGCGCAAGCCATTCCCGCCGTGCTCAAGGGCGGCGACCTGATGGCCGGCGCCCAGACCGGCACCGGCAAGACCGCCGGTTTCACCCTGCCTTTGCTGCACCGCCTGGCTGCGGAGCCCACCGTACGGGATGCACGCGGCCGCGTGGCCATCCGGGCGCTGATCCTCACGCCCACCCGCGAACTGGCCGCCCAGGTTGAAGAGAGCGTGCGCACCTACGGCAAGTACCTGCCCCTGACCTCCATGGTGATGTTCGGCGGTGTGGGCATGGGCCCGCAGATTGACCGCCTACGCAAGGGCGTGGACATCCTGGTGGCCACGCCTGGTCGTCTGTTGGACCACCACCAGCAGGGCACGCTGAATTTGTCGCATGTGCAGGTCTTCGTGCTTGACGAAGCCGACCGCATGTTGGACATGGGCTTCATCCACGACATCAAGAAGGTGCTGGCCATCGTGCCGGCCAAGAAGCAGAGCCTTCTGTTCTCGGCCACCTTCAGCGACGACATCAAGGCCCTGGCCGACCGACTGCTGAACCAGCCTTCGCTGATTGAGGTGGCCCGCCGCAACGCCACCGCCGAGACGATTGCGCAGCGCGTGATCATGACCGGGCGCGAGCGCAAGAAGGAACTGCTGGCGCAGTTGATCCGCGAGGGTGACTGGCACCAGGTGCTGGTCTTCACGCGCATGAAGCACGGCGCCAACCGCCTGGCCGAATACCTGACGAAGGAAGGCATTCCGGCCATGGCCATCCACGGCAACAAGAGCCAGGGCGCGCGCACCAAGGCGCTGAGCGAATTCAAGGCCGGCACTCTGCCGGTGCTGGTGGCCACCGACATCGCTGCGCGCGGCATCGACATCGACCAACTGCCGCATGTGGTGAATTTCGAACTGCCCAATGTGCCTGAGGACTATGTGCACCGCATCGGCCGCACCGGCCGCGCGGGTGCGCAGGGCGAGGCCTTGAGCCTGGTGTGCCGCGACGAGGAAATCTTCCTGCGCGACATCGAAAAGCTGATCAAGCGCGAAATTCCGCGGGCGAATGTGGCGGGCTTCGAGCCCCCGTCCGATGAGAAGGCCGAGCCCATCGTGCTGGGCCGCATGACCATTGGCGTGGGTGGAACCCGCCGGGGTGGTGGTGGTAGCGGGGGCGGTGGTGGTCAGGGCCGAGGCCCGCGCCCGCAGGGCCGTGGTGGCTCACATACCGGTTCGGGCGCAGGCTCGGGTGCGCCGCGTGGCGCAGGCCACGGTGGCAGCCAAGGCACCGGTGCGCCGCGAGGCCAGCAGGCCGGTGCCGGCGGCGGCGGATCGAACGGGGCTAACCGATCGAATGGCCGCCCTGCATCCAGGGATGACCGGGGACCTCGTTCAGGCGCAGCACCGGGGTCACGCAACAGTCGGCCGGGTCCGCGATAGCCGCCCATTCGGCCATGGGCCGCGTTCGCAGGAGCGCGGCCATCATCTCGCGCGTTTGAGCGGCCTGGGCTGAGCCCGGCTGCTCACCGCGGCTCCAGTGCCTTTGAGCCCATTCGGGCTTGCCCAGGGCCTCGCACCAGGCCTGCCAGAACTTGGGCTCCAACGCACCCACGGCCAAGTGGCGGCCGTCTGCGCAACGGTACACACCGTAGCAGGCCGCACCGCCATTGAGCAGGCTGCTGCCGCGCGCAGGCACCACGCCCAGGCTGAGCGCTTCGGCGCGGGCGATGACGGCATGCCGCCACACCTCGTGGGTCATGGAGATGTCCACGAAACGGCCCTGCCCGCTGCGCTGTGCGCCCACCAGAGCG
Organism: Azohydromonas lata NBRC 102462; assembly: GCA_945878385.1. Lineage (GTDB taxonomy): Bacteria > Pseudomonadota > Gammaproteobacteria > Burkholderiales > Burkholderiaceae_C > RFTU01. Next base: position 4,291 of record CAMCTE010000092.1, read on the forward strand.
GCCAACAGCCCCGACACCGCTGCCAGCGTGCCGCCCAATAGGTCGGCGATCTGAAAATTGGGCACAGCAGGGTCTTCGGCCGTGGGCAGGCCGATCTGATCCAAGACGCCGGCCAGCGCGATGTAGTTGATGTCGTGCCCGGCCTTCAGCGCAAACGGGCCCCGTTGACCGTAGCCGGTGATGGCCGCCATCACCAGGCGGGGGTTCGCCGCGTGCAGCACTTCCCAACCCAAGCCCAGTCGGGACATCACGCCAGGGCGAAAGCCCTCGATCAGCACATCGGCCGTGCGCACGCGCGCAAGCAGTTCGGCGCGGCCCTCATCGCTGCGCAGGTCCAGCCGAATCGACTCCTTCCCTTCGTTGAGGTCTCGAAAAAATCCGCTGGGCCGCGCCATGGCGCGGTCTTCTTCGCTGAGGTACATGACGCGGGTGCCGTCCCCGGCGCCAGGAGGCTCCACCTTGACCACATGGGCACCCCACTCCAGCAAATGCCGAGTGGCCAGTGGCCCTGGCAGCAACTGGGTGAGGTCCAAGACCGTGATGCCCGACAAGGGCCCCGCCGTGGTGCCGCTGTCCGGTGTGGTGGCAGGCTGGCTCATGTGAACACTCCTTCTCGCAGCCATTTGGTGGCTACCCATTTGTCGCCGGCGGTCACCGGTGCGCCCGCGTGCAGCGAGAGGGTGGCCGGATGCGGGCGGTCGTAGCTGAAGAACACCGCATTGCCTTTGACCGGCGCAACCTCGAGACCGACATCGGGAAAGGTGGTGGCGCCCCCGCCCTCGGGCGTGTTGAGGTAGACCACGAGGGTGCCCACCCGCTGCCCGCCGCGCTTGAGCACGGCGGCTGTGCCCGATGCCGCCGGGTCGAAATAGTCGTGGTGGGGTTTGTATTCGGCGCCCGGCCGGTAGTGCAGCACCTGCAAGCCTTCACCATGGTCCACCGGCCAGTTCAGCAGGGTGGCCATGCGATGTTCGATGAGGCTGATGAGCGCGGTCTGGCCCCGCTCGAAGAACATGCCGTTGCTGGTGCGGGCCGCATTCACCTCGGTCTGGCCATCCTCCAGCCGCACCGTTTCCGAACGGCCCATGCGCGGCCGGGCGCTGAGGATCAGGGCATCACACTCGTCGTGCGACAGCAGGCCCCCGATCACCACCACGCACGGGCGCTGCATGGCTGCGAGGATGGTGACCCTGCGGTCACCCGCATCGGCGGTGGAGCCCTCCAGCAGGCGCACCGCGGGAACGGGCCGCGGTGCCTCCACCACAGCCCGCAGGGATTCCTCCATGGCGGCCATGGCAGTGGCTTCGTCCCAGCCGCTGTCCTTCATGGCCTGCAGCACCGCCTCCGGCGTACAACCCGCCTGGGCCTGTTCAACGATCCAACGGCGCAGGTGGTCGGTGATGGCCTGGGTCATGGGTGTGCAATCGTCAGAGTGTGGCGGGTGTTCGCGGGTGTTCGCGTATGCTGGCAAGGGTGCGGCACAGGACTGCGCAGGCCCGATGGGACGGGTGAAGCATCAGGCCTGCCGGCGGCGGAAGACCAGGCGATCAGGGTCGGAGGCTTTTGCGGCGTAGGCGTAACCATCGAGGTCGAATGCCTGCAATGCTTCGACCGTGGTGAGACGCTGAGCAATGGCGTAGTGCGCCATGAGCCCGCGTGCCCGTTTGGCAAAGAAGCTGATGATCTTGTACGTGCCCGCCTTCCAGTCTTCGAACACGCATTCGACGACCCGGGCGTCCAGGCTGCGGCGGTCGGCCACCTTGAAATATTCCTGCGAGGCGAGGTTCACGATGACGCGCTGCACAGAGCCAGACGTCTTGGCTGTGGCCTTCGAGTCGGACTTCAACCGGGTATTGAGGTACTCGGCCACGGTGTCGCCCCAATAGGCGTAGAGGTCTTTGCCGCGCGGGTTGGACAGTTTGGTGCCCATCTCCAGACGGTAGGGCTGCAGCTTGTCCAGTGGGCGCAGGGCTCCATAAAGGCCGGAGAGGATCACCACATGGTCTTGTGCCCAAGCCAGGTCCTCAGGCGTGAGGGTGGAGGCCTGCAAGCCGTCATACACATCGCCGTTGAAGGCCAGCACCGCCGGACGGCTGTTGGCCGCGTTGGCCTTGGGTGCCCAGGCGGTGTAGCGGGCCACATTCAAGCTGGCCAAGTTTTCCGACAAATCCATGAGGCCGGCCACTTGCGCTGTGCTCAAGGGACGCAGCACCTCAATGAGTTCGGCTGCACGGTCGGTGAACACGGGCTCGGTGGCCTTGCGGCCCAGGCCCGCGGGCAGCGGCGTTTCGTAGTCCAGGGACTTCGCGGGTGAAAGCAGGAAAATCATCGGGGCGCCTCAACCGACCCATCGCCGTGCATTGGCGAACATGCGCCGCCAAGGGCTGGGCGCGGCCACATCGCCACCACTCCAACTCATCTGGACATTTCGGAACACACGCTCGGGGTGCGGCATCAGCACGGTGAAACGGCCATCGGCAGTGGTGACCGAAGTCAGGCCCTCGGTGCTGCCGTTGGGGTTGTGCGGATACTGTTCGGTGGGCTGGCCTTTCGCATCCACGAAGCGCATGGCGCGGTGCACGCGCGCCGCATCACCCGTTCGGCTGAAGTCGGCAAAGCCTTCCCCGTGGGCCACGGCAATCGGCAGACGGCTGCCGGCCATGCCCTGGAAGAAGAGACTGGGGCTGTCCAGCACTTCGACTTGCGACAGCCGGGCTTCAAACTGCTCGCTCTTGTTGCGGGTAAAGCGCGGCCAATGCTCGGCCCCGGGAATCATGGGTGCCAGGGCGGCCATCATCTGGCAGCCGTTGCACACGCCCAGCGCAAGCGTGTCGGTGCGAGCGAAGAAGGCCTCGAAGGCGGCTTTCATGGCGGGGTTGAAACGGATGGAGCGGGCCCAGCCTTCACCGGCGCCCAGCGTGTCGCCGTAGCTGAAGCCGCCACAGGCCACAAAGCCGATGTAGTCGGACAACTGTGCGCGGCCGCTTTGCAGGTCGGTCATGTGCACATCATGGGTTTGGAAGCCGGCCTGTGCCATGGCGTAAGCCATCTCCACATGACTGTTGACGCCCTGCTCGCGCAGGATGGCCAGTTTGGGCCGCGTGAGGTTCAGGAAGGGGGCCGCCACATCCTGCGCCGCATCAAAGGTCAAGGCCACCTGCAGACCGGCGTCAGCCGGGTCGCCGGCGGCGGCATGCTCAGCGTCTGCGCACGCTGGGTTGTCGCGCTCGCGGGCAATGCGCCAACTCACCTCGTCCCAGGCCTGCTGCAGGGCCTGCAATGGGGCGCTGAAGACGGTCTTGGTGTCGCGCCACACCTCCACCACGCCACGGTCATTGGGTTTGCCGATGAAGTGACTGTGGCGCGACAGGCCATGGGTGCGCAAGCGCTGAATGACCTCGTTGCGCTGCACGGTGCGCACCTGCAGCACCACGCCCAACTCTTCATTGAACAGGGCCTTGAGCGTGAGTTCATTGCGGCGCTCGGAAACCTGAGTGGCCCAGTTCTTCGAGTCGCCGTACTCGGCGCGGCTGTCGCCGATGCCATCGCCTTCGGTCACCAGGATGTCCACATTCAGACTGACACCCGTGTGGCCTGCAAACGCCATCTCGCACACGGCGGCCCAAAGGCCCCCGTCGCTGCGGTCGTGGTAAGCCAGCAACAGGCCGTCGCGGCGCAGTTCGTTGACCGCGGCAAAGAGCGCCTTCAAGGTTTGCGCATCGTCCAAGTCCGGCACCTCGGGCCCGAAGACACCTTGCACCTGCGACAGGATGCTGCCCCCCATGCGGCAACGGCCCTGGCCCAGATCCACCAAGATCAGCGTGGTGTCTCCCTGGTCGGTGCGCAGTTCAGGCGTGAGCGTGCCCCGCACATCGGTCACACTGGCGAATGCAGAAACGATCAGGCTGACCGGGGCCACCACCTGCTGCATGCCTTGCCCACTTGGCCAACGGGTGCGCATGGACAGGGAATCCTTGCCCACCGGCACGCCGATGCCCAGGGCCGGACACAGCTCAAGGCCTACGGCCTTGACGGTGTCGTACAGCGCGGCGTCTTCACCGGGCTCGCCGCAGGCGGCCATCCAGTTGCAGCTGAGCTTGATGCGCGAAAGCTCCACCGGCGCGGCCAGCAGGTTGGTCAATGCTTCGGCCACGGCCATGCGGCCCGATGCAGGCGCGTCCACGGCGGCCAAGGGCGTGCGCTCGCCCATGCTCATGGCCTCACCGGCGAAACCGGCATAGTCGGCCAGCGTGACCGCGCAATCGGCCACAGGCACCTGCCAGGGGCCCACCATCTGGTCGCGGTGGGAAAGCCCACCCACGGTACGGTCGCCGATGGTGATGAGAAAGCGCTTGCTGGCCACCGTGGGGTGGCGAAGCACGGTCAATGCCACCGATTCCAACTGCACGCCGGTGAGGTCCAGGGCGTCGCCCTGCCGGCCCACGCGCTGCACATTCCGGTGCATCTTGGGCGCCTTGCCCAACAGCACCTCCATGGGCATGTCGATGGGCCGCTCCCCTTGAGGGCCGTCTTCAAGGATGAGGCGGGTTTCTTCGGTGGCCACACCCACCACCGCATGGGGGCAGCGCTCGCGTTCGCAGTAGGCCTTGAAGGCTTCGTACTTGGCCGGGTCCAGCGCCAAGACGTAGCGCTCCTGGCTTTCGTTGCACCAAATTTCCTTGGGTGCCAGGCCCGACTCCTCCAAGGGCACCCTGCGCAGGTCAAAGCGCGCGCCGCGGCCTGCACCATCCACCAGTTCGGGGAAGGCGTTGCTGATGCCGCCCGCGCCCACATCGTGGATGGCCAAGACGGGGTTGTCGGCACCCAGGGCCCAGCACTGGTTGATGACCTCTTGCGCGCGGCGCTGAATTTCGGGGTTGCCGCGCTGCACCGAGTCGAAATCGAGTGAAGCGGTATTGGTGCCAGCCGCCATCGACGACGCCGCACCACCGCCCATGCCGATGCGCATGCCCGGCCCGCCCAACTGCACGAGCAGCGTACCGGCCGGGAAGACGATCTTGTGGGTGAGGTCGCTGCGGATGGTGCCCACGCCGCCGGCGATCATGATGGGCTTGTGATAGCCGCGGCGCACGCCGTCCACCGTCTGTTCATAGACCCGGAAATACCCGCCCAGATTGGGCCGGCCGAATTCGTTGTTGAAGGCTGCGCCGCCCAAGGGGCCTTCGGTCATGACCTGCAGCGGGCTGGCAATGTGCTCGGGCTTGCCCACCGGGTGGCGCTCCCAGGGTTCGGCCAGGCCAGGCAGATGAAGGTTGGACACCGAAAAGCCGGTGAGGCCGGCCTTGGGCCGTGCGCCGCGGCCGGTGGCGCCTTCGTCGCGGATTTCGCCGCCCGCGCCTGTGGCCGCGCCAGGAAAGGGAGAGATGGCCGTGGGGTGGTTGTGGGTTTCCACCTTCATCAACACATGCGCCGTTTCCCGATGCGCGCCGTAGGGCTGGGCTCCGGCCACACGCGGCTCGGCCTGCCAGCGTTCGATCTCGTGGCCTTCCATCACCGCGGCGTTGTCGTGGTAGGCCACGATGGTGTGCTGCGGGCTGGTTTTTTCAGTGTGCCGGATCATGCCGAACATCGAGTGCGACTGTTTCTCGCCGTCGATGGTGAATTCAGCGTTGAAGATCTTGTGTCGGCAGTGTTCGCTGTTGGCCTGGGCGAACATCATCAGTTCCACATCGGTGGGATTGCGCCCCAGCGTGGTGAAGGCTTGCAGCAGGTAGTCGATTTCGTCGTCGGACAGCGCCAGGCCCCAAGCCCCATTGGCCTGCTGCAGCGCGCCGTGCCCGCCGCCCA